>DATLNZ010000153.1 GCA_035536535.1 Actinomycetota bacterium
GTCGGCTACCAGCCGACGCTGGCCGAGGAGATGGGTGAGCTTCAGGAGCGGATCACGTCCACGCGCGGGCGGTCGATCACGTCACTGCAGGCGGTGTACGTCCCCGCCGACGACCTCACCGACCCCGCCCCGCACAACACGTTCGCGCACCTCGACGCCACGACCGTGCTCTCGCGGCCGATCTCGGAGCTCGGGATCTATCCGGCCGTCGACCCGTTGGACTCCACCAGCCGCATCCTTCAGCCGCAGTACGTCGGCGACCGCCACTACGCGGCCGCGCGCCGGACGCAGGAGATCCTCCAGCGCTACAAGGACCTGCAGGACATCATCGCGATCCTCGGTATCGACGAGCTGTCCGAGGAGGACAAGGTCATCGTCACCCGGGCGCGGAAGATCCAGAAGTTCCTGTCCCAGCCGTTCTTCGTGGCGGAGAAGTTCACCGGAATCCCGGGCAAGTACACGCCGCTTGAGGAAACGATCGACTCGTTCGAGCGCCTCGGCGCGGGCGAGTTCGACCACCTGCCGGAGGAAGCCTTCCGCTACGTCGGCGGGGTAGACGATGCGGTCGCCAAGGCAAAGACAATGGCGGAATGACGTGGCGCTGAACGTTTCCGTCGTCACCCCTGAAAGGCAGGTGTGGGCGGGCGAGGCGCAGTTCGTCATCGCCCGCTCGGCCGACGGCGACATCGGTGTCCTGCCGGGACATGCGCCGTTTCTGGGCGCCCTGGGCTTCGCCAGGCTCATCGTCCAGGACGCCGACGGCCAGACGTACATCGCGGTCCACGGCGGGTTCATCGAGGTCATCGACGACAAGGTGACGGTCCTGACCCAGACGGCGGAGCCCGCCGCGGAGATCGACACGGCGGCTGCGAACCTGCAGCGCGAGGAGGCCGAGCGGCGCGTCCACGAGGACGACACGCCGGAGAACCGCGAGGCGCTGCTGCGCGCGGCGAACCGGGTCAAGACGGCGGCCGAGGCCGGCCTGCTCGACATCGGCTGATTTCGCCCGTTTGCCCTGACAGCCGGACCCCCGGCCTTAGCATTGGCGAATGCGCCGCTTTCCCGCCGCACTTTGTCTTGTCCTGCTCGCGTTTTCCGGCGTGGGCCCGGCGCAGGCTGCACCCCTCGGGGGCCCGGTCGTGTTCGAGCCGAAGCCGGGGACTCTGCTGCAGGTCGCGGGCAAGGGCGCGTACCGCGGCAGCATCGAGGTCAGACGAGGTGCGAGCGGCGTAACCGTCGTCAACGTGCTGGACCTCGACTCGTACCTGATGGGCCTGGCGGAGGTGCCGGGGTCGTGGCCGGCCGAGGCGATGAAGGCGCAGGCGGTCGCGGCGCGGACGTACGCGCTGTGGGAGGCCGGGCGCGGGTCCTACCGCGACCGTGGCTACGACATCTGCGGGACGACGTCCTGTCAGGTCTACTCCGGTGTCGCCCACGAGCGCGGTCCCAACGGCGATAAGTGGGTCGAGGCGGTCCGGGCTACCCGCGGCGAGGTCCTGCTGCACGACAACAAGCCCATTCTCGCCCGCTACCACTCGTCGTCCGGAGGCCACACGTTGTCCAACGAGGTCGTGTACCCGTCCTCGGGCAAGCACCCCTACCTGAAAGGCGTGCCCGACGAACCGGACGATCGATCGCCCCTCTATCGGTGGACCGTGGACTTCACCAAACAGGAGATGGAAGCGATCCTGCGACGGGGGGTGGACCTCGCGGGAACGCTCGAGGCCATCGAAGCCGACGAGCAGAAGCGCGAGCTGGTGGTCCGCACCCAGGGCGGGCGGCTCGAGATGAACATCGTGCGGTTCCGGCGCGAGGTCAGCTCGGCGGCCCCCAAGCTGTTCCCCGAAAAGTATCCGTCGCTGCGAGCCGACGGCCGCCGGTTGCCGCTGACCCTGCCGTCGTCAAGGTTCACGATCGAGGCGACGCCCGAAGGGTTCAGGATCAACGGCCGCGGCTACGGGCACGGCGTCGGGATGAGCCAATGGGGCGCGAGGGGACGCGCCGAGCGGGGCGACGACTACAAAAAGATCCTGGCCGCCTACTACGGGGGCCTCAAGCCCAGGACGCTGCCGCGCGAGGAGCCGCTGCGCGTGGGCATCGTGCCGTCGACGCAGAGAACGAGCGTCTCCGGCGACGGACTGTTCTCGGTCGCCGACGGCAGGTCGCCTCTGTCCGGCTCCACCCTCGGGTCGTGGCAGGTCGCTCCGGGGGCGGGCCGGACGCTGGACGTGACGCCGCCGGAGTCCAGCCAGCTGCCGCTGGTGCTGTCGGGAGTCCGGGCGCCCGGACGGGTCGTGACGCGCGACGAGCCGCTACGCCTGGAGGTGAGCTTTGTGGTCCCGAAGGCGGCCCAGGTGCAGGCCGATCTCGTCCGGGGCGACGACAAAGCCGGGACCGTCCGGGGGGTGTTCGACGCCGGGCCGGGAAGGCTCGCGATGCGGATCGACCCCCGCCGGCACCCGGAGCCGGGCGACTGGCGACTGGTCCTTTCCGCCACGGACGGCACCGCCAGCGTCAGGTCGGTGCGTCCGGTTCGCGTGGAACGCCCGGCCAGGCGGGGGCTGGTCCTCGTCATGATCGCGGCCGTGATGCTGGCTGTGGCGGTGGTCCTGCGGCGCCGCCACGCGCTTTACGGACGCGGTTCGCAGGGCCGGGAAGGCGCCAACTGGTCTTTGCTGTAGCGTGGTCCGAACCAATCCGCGAGGGACCATGCCCGAAGTCTTCGTCATTGATGGACACGCTCCGCTGCACGGTGAGGTGCCGGTTAGCGGCGCCAAGAACTCGGCGACAAAGCTGCTCGCGACGGCGCTTCTGGCTCCCGGATGCAGCCGTCTGGAGAGGGTCCCGAGGGTCGCGGAAGTAGGGCCGATGAGCGAGGTGCTGGCGCACCTCGGTGCCCAGGTCCGCTGGACAGGGGACAACGAACTTGTGGTGGACGTCCCGGAGGAGCTCGGCATTGAGGCTCCTTACGAGCCCGTTCGGCGGATGCGCGCGTCCACGGCGGTGCTCGGCCCCCTGGTGGCCCGGACGGGACGGGCGAGGGTGGCGCTGCCGGGCGGCTGCAACCTCGGCCACCGCGGCATCGACCTGCACGTCCGCGGCCTCGAGCAGCTCGGCGCCAGCATCGAGCTCGTGCACGGATACCTGGTGGCCGAGGCTCCCAAGCTGCGCGGGGCGCACGTGACCTTCGACTACCCCAGCCACGGGGCCACCGAGACGCTGGTGATGGCTGCCTCGCTGGCGCAGGGCACGACGGTCATCGACAACGCCTCGCGAGAGCCCGAGATCCACGACCTCACGTCGTTTCTCCAGCGCATGGGCGCCCGCATCTCGGGCGTAGGGACCAATCGCATCGAAGTCGAGGGCGTGGACCGGCTCAAGCCGGCGTCCTATTCGGTGATGCCCGACAGGCTGGAGGCGGGGACCTACGCCATCGCGGCCGTGGCCGCCGGAGGCGACGTCCGCATAACGGACATGGTGCCCGGCCACCTCGAGCTGGTCTTCGAGATGCTGCAGGAAACGGGGGCCGAGGTCCGGACCGAGGACCACGCGGTCCGCGTGACCGCCGACGGCAGCCCGAAGCCGGTGGACGTCTCGACCCTGCCGTACCCCGGTTTTCCCACCGATCTGCAGCCCCTTGTCGTAGCCATGCTGACGCGGGCTTCGGGGCTGTCCATTGTCACGGAGAACATCTTCGACGGACGGTTCATGTTCATCGACGAGCTCGCACGCATGGGTGCCGACGTCCATGCCGAAGGGCAGTACGTGGTCGTGCGGGGAGTCCAGCGCCTGATGGGCGCGCCTGTGGTCGCTCCGGACCTGAGGGCCGGTGCCGCTCTGGTGGTTGCGGGCCTGACGGCGGAGGGACGCACGGTCGTGGAGGGTCTGGAGCAGATCGACCGCGGCTACGAGAACCTCACCGGGAAGCTGCAGGCGCTGGGCGCCCGGGTGAGGCGCGTTCCCTCCGATCAGCTGGTCGAGGCGTAGAGGGCGCCGTGGTGCCGGTTTTCCCGAGCGACGAGTGGCTGGCCCTTTACCGCGACGCGATCAACTCCAGTGAGTCCCACAGGCAGGCTGCCGCCACGTGGGAGGGCGACCTTACCTATGTGGTGAAGGCCGAGCCCGGGACGGGCCTGGAATCCGACGTGTGCGTCTGGATGGACCTGTGGCACGGCGAGTGCCGGGACGCGCGGATCGTGGACATGGACAAGGGCGAGAGGGCCAAGTACGTCATCACCGCTCCCTACTCGCGCTGGAAGCAGGTGATCCGCGGTGAGCTTGAGCCGACAAAGGCGATGATGCAGGGCAAGCTGCGCCTGCGAGGCGACCTGCCCACGATCGTCCAGCACGTGAAGGCCGCCAACGAGCTGGTCCACATCGCCGGCGGCATCCCCACAGAGTTCATGGACGAGCCGTGACCGTGGAGCCGAAGGTCCTCGAATCGCGCGGGGACACCGCCGTTGACCCCGTCCGCCTAATCGGACCGGACCCGTCGGGGCTGGCCCAGATGCTGGCGGCGGTCATCACGGCCAACCTCCAGCGGCAGCCGGACCTCCATCAGCGGCTCGAAGGGGAGCCGGGGGTCGTGTCCGTGACGGCTTCAGACGCCGGGTCCACCGTCACCTTCGAGCTGCGCGACGGGTGCGTCCGCGTCTACTCCGGGGAGCTGACGTGCCCGGCCGACGTCCGGGTGGTCGCCGAC
>DATLNZ010000154.1 GCA_035536535.1 Actinomycetota bacterium
GGATGCCCAGACATGCCCAAGGACCGAGTACTTCATTGCACCCCGTGGCCGGCGCTGGGTAGGCACCATAGCTCCCCTCGACGGTGCGCTCCACCCTGCTGGTGGCCTGCGCAGGCACGACGGCACCGGTCAGCAGGCCGAAAGCCAGGAACGTGACGAGTATCCGCCTCACGGTGTCTCCTCTTGCCGACTCTTCGACCCCCGGGGGCCGGAGGCGCAGGAACTTCCCGCCAGGCACAGGTTCGACGCGACGCGCCGGCTTCCTTCCGGAGGCCCAACCACTCCTCTCGTCAGCCACCGCCTGAAACCTTCGGGGGCGGCTTGCTGTCTCCTGCTGGAGATTGAAAGCTACGGAAGGTTGGACAGCGTGACCCTGATCGTCCCAGACGTCTTGATGCTGTCCGTGGCCGGACAACCATTGAGCCCCGGGAGCGGGACCGGCCCCCTGCCCAAACCGAGATCGAACTCGAGCCCGCTACCCGGTGTGAAATAGATGGGCTCGCTCGTCTCGCCGCAGAAGTGATTCACGGTTGAGCCACCGTCACTGCGAACCTCGACGTAAACGGGCTGGCCGTGCGTGTCGGTCACTTTGGCGGTGAAGTAGGCCTCAGTCGCCTCAGTGGGGATGCCCAGACATGCCCAAGGACCGAGTACTTCATTGCACCCCGTGGCCGGCGCTGGGTAGGCACCATAGCTCCCCTCGACGGTGCGCTCCACCCTCGTGGTGGCCTGCGCAGGCACCACGGCACCGATCAGCAGGCCGAAAGCCAGGAACGTAATGAGTATCCGCCTCACGTTGTCTCCTCTTGTGCCCCTTCGACCCGCCGGGCTCGGAGGCGCAGGAACTTCTCACCAGACACAGATTCGACGCGACACACCGACTTCCTCCGGAGGCCCACACCACTCCACTCGTCAGCCACCGCCGGAAACCTCCGGGCGGCTTGCTGCCTCCTGCTGGAGATTGGGCGCTACGGAAGGTTGGACAGCGTGACCCTGATCGTCCCAGACGTCTTGATGATGTTGGCTGGACAAGTGTGCCCCGAGACCCGCCCGGTGGCCAAACCGACATAGATCTCGAGCGTGCTACCCGGTCTGAAATAGACGGGCTCGCTCGTCTCGCCGCAGAACTGACCTACGCGAGAGTCACCGAACACCTCGACGTAAACGGGCTGGCCGTGCGTGTCGGTCACTTTGGCAGTGAAGTAGGCCTCAGTCGCCTCAGTGGGGATGATCAGGCATGCATAAGTACCGAGTACTTCATTTCAGCCCGTGACCGGCGCTGGGTAGGGGCCATAGCTCCCCTCGACGGTGCGCTCCACCCACGTGGTGGCCTCCGCAGGCGCGACGGCACCGATCAGCAGGCCGAAAGCCAGGAACGTGACGCACGGACTTCCTTCAGAACGCCAACTCCCGACGCACTCGCCACATTCGGATGCCTGAGCCCAGCGTCAGCAGGAGGCCGACCACAAGGGCGTAGATGGACGCAACCCGGGCCCCCGCAGTGACCGTCCGCACGGACTGGGACGCCGGCACGACGGACCGGCCGGCGCGCCAGACGGGGGCCTCGTTGAGGACATCTGCCTCTCCAGACTCTGCCTCGTCATCCTCGCTGATGTTGTCGTTCTCCACAGAGGCGTCGCCGCCTGAGGAGACGATTCCGGTGACCTGGCTGCCTGCGACCGCATCTCCGGTCTCGGCAAGCCCGTCCTGGGAAAGCTCAGCCTCGTTGTCCCCATCGTGCAGGATGCAGGCGTTGATCTGTGTGATCACGCCTTCCTCCAGGCACTCACCGGCGGCGTCGGCAATGCCGTCGCCATCGGTGTCAACATCGGGAACGATCACGCGGGGGCCCACATCTACGTTTGCGTAGTTGTGAACCGTGGCGTTTCCGGAGCGAGCCTCGGCGTCCTCCGAGCGGTTTGAGTTCCGCACGGAGATTTTGCCGGGGCCACTGGAAACGATCCCGGTGACCTGTCCACCGGCGACTGCGTCACCGGAGCGAACCTTGGCGTTCTGGTTCACTTCGGCTTCGTTGTCGCCCTCGTGGACGATACGGGCTGTCGTGGGTCCCGACGAGGGCTCGTCGTGGCTGGACTCAGCCACGGGAGCCGGGCCAGCGTGGGAGTTGGCGTGGTTGGTGCCACCGCCGTCTCCCGACTGGGCCTCGGACCCACTCGTGTTGTTGTTGGCCTCTGCCGACTGCGCAAAAGCTGCGCCTCCGGAGAAGAAGCCAAGGCAGGCCAGCGCGCCGACCACCAGCAAACGTGCCAGTGTTCTGCGTCGCATGGTCTGTACGTTCCTTTCGCTCCTCCCCCCGGTCCTTCCGGGGGGCGTACTGCTCAACCAGTGCTTTGCAACTGCAAAATGCCTTGCGGACTGCCACTGCACTGCGGTGGTGCTCCTGCGGGACTGCCCTTCGCCCGGAATGGGCCCCCGCAGCAACCGGTCCGGCTCACGCCGGTCCGGCGAAGATCAGAAAGGCACCGCGCGACGTCCAGCCGTGCGGCACCGACCACATGTGTAGCAGACCGGGTCCAGGAACACAAACAACCTGCACCGCCGGCGGCCGGACTCCCGGGCCCGGAAAAGAAGAAGGGGGCCCCGGAGGGCCCCCTTCTCGAGCTGTACGCCCTAGCGGGCGAAGCTGAACCGCAGACGGCGGAGGAAAATGCCACCGCCGGACAGCGCTGCCATACCCATAGCCAGCATGTCGCCAACGTTGACACCCGTGGTCGGGAGCTTGTTGGGAGCGTGGCCGTGGCCGTGGTGCTTGTGGTGGTGCGCCTTCTTGGTAGGCCCAACCAGCTTCAGCGCCGGCAGGTCCAGAATCGCGCGGCCCTGAGCGTCCTCACACGCGCGCAGCGCGGGGAGGTCCATCAGGTCCTTGACGCAGGGACCGTGAGCGGTGTCACCGAGCTCGCCCACAGCCGCGGCCTTCAGGCCGCCGTCGGTGGCGTCGTCGGCAAGACCCGTGGCCGGACCGAGGTCGACGGTGTCACCATCGTCGTCATCGTTGTCCGCCTGGGTGCTGACGCTGCCATCCGTGTCCATGTTGACCGTGCCGTTCGCGAAGCTGGACGTAGCCAGCGCCATCACGAAGAGCCCGATCAGGGCGGTCATGAGGATCGCCCTGTACCTCTTGTTCATTCAGTAGCTCCTTTCTGGAACCGTCGCTTGCACTTGGAATCCTTACTGATGTCCCAGAACCTAACAGAAGGTCCCGGTAGTTGACAACATTTATCCGGGGGCTATCACATCCCCGGCATAAAGGAACTGGGGCAGGTCCTCGTCCCCCGCTCCGGACGTCAGCAACGTCGCGCGGCGGTCGAGGATGACCACGGCACCGAGAATCGCCGCCAGGAACATCGGCGGCGCCGTCTCGCCTCCCGATCCGACCGCCACCTGGCAGGCACGGATCATCTCCCCGAGCAGGGCACGGAACTTGGACATTCCGAGCCTCACCGGGTCCTGCGTGGACGGCGACGCACCCGGCGCGCCGTCTGACAGTCCCGGTGTCGAAGAGCGGTAGGAGCTGGCTGTGGACGATTTGGATGCTATTGAGCTTTTTGATGTCTTTGAGTACTTCGACGTCGCTGGAGTGGCCTTGTCGGCGGTGGCCCGGACAGGCCCCGGCGGCGCGACCGTCGGCGGCTCGACCGTGGCCGGGGCGGCTTCGGCCTGTGGCTGAGGCTGGACGGCTGGAGGTGCGGCTTCGGGCGCGCTCGCAGCCGGAGCCGCCTGCCGGGGCATCCTGCGGCCGGCAGTCGAAGCGGGCTGGGCCGGCTCAGAATCCGCGGCCGGCTCGCTGCCGGAGCCAGGGATGGCCTTGAGGGCGTGGGGGGTGTAGGGCTTCTCCAGGTCCGCGAGATCGGCGGACGCGGCCGAGGCGAGCCAGAGCAGCGCGGCAAAAGCCACGCCCGCCACAAGCCCTGCCCTGCGTACCGCTCTCACCGATCTATCTCCTTCCACGTACGCGACAAAGGGCAGGCCGCACCGCAGGCCTGTCCATCTGTGGGCCAGCCTAATCGCCGCCCCTGCTGAAGGTCAAACCTCCTAGGCCCCCGGCCCCGGAGGGTATCTAGAGGAAGCCTCGCAAAAAGCCGGCCACCCAGATGGCGACGGAGACGGCCGCAAAGAGCGAGACAAGCGCGGCGACGGTCCATTCCGGGGCCGGTCTGGCCGCCAGACGAAGCAAGGGGTCGCGCAGCCTCCGGAGCCGGGGGTCCAGCTCCCGCACGGGCGTGACCGGTGCCACCGGCTCGGCCGGGGGGTCCGCCGGGCCCAGCAGTACCGCGGCCAGAGGTCCTGCCACGGCGGCCGCGGCCAGGACGCCCACCAGGGCCAGCAGCGGTCCGGTCCGCAATGCGAAGCCGGCTGAACCGGGTGGCGCCGAAGAGGCCAATGCCAGTCCCAGAAGGCCTGTCATTGCTGCGGCGGCGCCCACGGCGCCGGAGACGAACCGTGTGGGGCCGTCTTTGGGAAGCCGACGGCCGGGGCCGGCTCGGACGGTTCCGGCGATGCCCAGCAGGAGGATAGCCGCCACGACCGCGCCTTCGAGGCCGCCGGTCCGGACGGCGGCCAGCACCGCCACTGCACCTCCGGCCCAGATAGGGGAGCCGAGGCCGGGCCCCTTCGCCAGGCGGCCGAGCCGGGATTCCTCCGGGGCCGGAGATGTCCGGTCCCGCGGCGACGAGGTCTCCCACGACCCCTGCAGGTGCAGGAAGTGCAGGCAGGTGCCTGCCCCGAGGGCGGCCCAGACCCACCACAGAGGGTGCCGTCCCAGGAGGGCGGCCCCGATGAGCGAACAGGTCAGCCCCATCTCGCGAACCGCGTCGGCCGCTGCCCGGCTCCGCAGAGCCGTGGCGGCCGCAAAGGCGGCCGCTCCCCCGAGCAGGAGCCCATGGCCTGCGGAGACGCCCGCGTAGGAGGCGAGGACGAGGGCTGCCAGCGCCTGGCCCCGGACGACCACCAGCGCCGGACCGGCCGCCCGACCCTCAGCGTGTCCCGCCATCAGGGCCTTGACCAGGGCGGTCGCGGCCAGACCCAGCCCACAAACCACCGGGAGTGGGTCGCGCCACGAGACGAACCCCCCCTGAAAAACCGCCCAGCCCACCGCGGCCACAAACGGGACGTCGGCAGCGACGACGCCTGCGGACCAGATGCGGCCGGTGGGAACTGGCCTCGAGGCCGCTGCGGCTGCGGACGCCAGCACCCACGCAGCGGGCACGATGGCGGCGTTGGCCGACATCGCGGCCACGAGCGCGGCGGCGAGTCCGAGCGCCGCCAGCCCAAGCTCGCGGCCCGGCGAGGCCGTGGCGGCGACGAACGCGCCGGTGGCGCAGGTCCAGAACGCGACAGCAGCAAGTGGCTCCGGCAGGGCAACCGACGCCGCCGCCGCCAAGGCGAAGGCCGCGGAGGCCAGTGATCTTGCGCCCAAGACCAGCGCCACGGCGGCCGCAGCCAGGGACGCCAGCGTCACGCTGCCGCCAGGCCCACGGCGCCGAGTCCCGCCGCGGCCAGCAGCCCGGGGACCCATCCGGGAAGACGTCGCGCGGGCCGGCCGCAGGTCGCGGCGACTGTTCCTGCGGCCGCAGCGGCCCCGGCCCACCACACCAGGGACCCGGCCAGAGGCGAATCACCGGCACCGGGTACGGCCAGCGCGGCGACGACAGCCAGAAGGACCACGGCGGACGACGCCGCCACTGGAGGCCGGGGCGACAAGAGCCCCTGCCCGCGCGCCTCCTCCAGCACGGCCGCAACCAGCAGCACGACGCTGCCGGCAGCCGTCAGGGGGGGACCTGATGCCAAGGTGGGGGACAGATGGCGTGTGGCCGCGGCGATGTCGCCGAGCCCCAGCGACCCCCAGTGGAGCCCGGCGGCGACGCAGGCAAAGGCCCAGGCCACGCCGGGGGCACGGCCGTAAAGGGTCCTGATGCACCAGACGCCGGCGATGAGCCAGAGGATCCCGGCCTCCACGCCGGCCAGTCCCGCGGCGCAGGCCGCCAGCGCACCGCCTACAGCGGCCCTGCGGATCACCGCCTCGGGGCTTACCGGGACGCCTTGCGGCCCCGGCCGGTCCCACCGTGCCCGACGATCATCTGAAAGCGCAGGTGGTTCCACCCGCAGTCAGGGCACACCTCCACCGTGTACAGCTTGGCTTCCCGCAGCTTCATCAACGGGGAAAGGTCCTGGGTCGGCCAGATCCGGCCATTGTCCCGCTTCAACTCGTCAGAGAACACGTAGGAGACCAGCTTGACGCAGCCCTTGGCACAGACCGGACACGGGTCCTGCGTCTGCTCGCCCGAATAGCCTGCGGCGCGCAATAGGTCCGGGTGGGCGTCGCAGATGTCCCGGCGCTGGACGCGTCCAGCGCGGAAGTCGCGCAGCACCGCCTGCACGGCCAGCCGGTAATCGACCCTCCCCTGCATGGTCCGGCCATTGTGCACGCCGGGGGGCCCGGCGGCAAGGGCGCCTCAGGGCCGGGCGGGGAATACGAAAGGGGCCCCCGGAGGGGCCCCTTTGCGTGCCTCGCTAGCGGGAAGCTAGAAGCCGAGGACCTGGACCGTGAACGGGGCTGTGTCCGGGGCAAGGTTCCCGGAGGTGTCCTGAGTGCGGGACGTGATCTCCCACTCACCCGCCGGTAGGACCAGCTCGAGGGACCATCCGGTCGAGCCGGCCTCGGGAGACTCCATCACGGCGGTGCGGCCGAAAGTGGCGCCGGTGTCCACGTTCTTGCCCATGATGTAGACGAACTGCACGCCGGAGGTGCCGCTGGGGTCGGTTGTGGCTCCGGTGAACACCACGTCCGAGAGGGTAAACAGCAGGGCGTTCACGGAGACGAACATGGTGCCGTCGGCCTGGTCGAACGAGGTCTGAGGCGCCACGAGGTCAAGCGTGGTGGAGTCCACCTTGGTCGTGACGTTTTGGATCTCGTTGGTGATCGTGCCGGTCGCCGTCAGCAGACCCTGTCTCAGGGTGGTGGCATTGAAGGTGAAGGTCCGCAGCTCCACTGACGAGATGGCTTCGATCTCCCTGACCTCCGAAACGATGCTGTTGGTGCCGTCCGACAGGGTGACCTGGGCCAGCAGGATTCCGGTAGCCGTCGCCGGGTCGGGGTCGAGCCGGACCTTCAGCGCGGTCCCGTTAAGCGTGTCCTGCGCGTTGGCGCGGTTGTCCACGTGACCCTTGGCCGGGAACGGCTTGGTGCCGTCGGCGTTGTCGGCTCCGTCCAGGATCTCAAGGCCGAGCTTGCCGGCGGTGATCTGCAGAATCGCCGTGTCGGTGGCGGAGGAGGCGTTTCCGGCGATGTCGGTACCGGTCACGGAAGCCACGATGTTGCCGTCCTGGAGGGCCCCGAAGCAGGCGAGACCGATGGTCGCCGAGCCGGTGGCCGCCTGGTCCGCCATCGTGCAGGCCGCCGGGGCCGTGGAGGCCTCGTTGGCCAGCGTGACCTGGGCAAGGGCCGTGTCGGCCGTCCAGTTCAGCGGGATACCGGCAGCCGCCTCGGTCCGAAGGATCGTGTCGGGGTGGTCGAGGTCGATCGCCGCCGGAGCAACGGTGTCCTTGACCGACCCGTCGTCAAAGGGATCGGAGCGGTTGCCGAACTCGTCGATCCAGACGGCCCTGAGAGCGAAGTCACCCTGGGGCAGGGCGGCGGCGCAAGCCGGCGACAAGGTGCTCTCGCCGGTGACTTCCACCGCAAACGGCCCGCAGGCTGCGGGAACTGCGTTGGACGAGTCCACAAACGAGATTTCGGCGCCCACGGCGTCGGACCCACGGGCCCTGGTCCAGTTGACGGGCAGGCCAGCGGCCGCATCGGCCGCGTTCACGTAGCCGTCACCGTCCAGCAGCATGGCCGTTCCCGCGAGCGGGGGAGCGAGGTCCACCGTGAAGGAGCGGGTGGAGGAGGGACCCTCGTTGCCTGCTGCATCGACGGAGACAACGGAGATCGAGTGCGCTCCGTCCGAAAAGGGGATGGAGGCGGTCCAGTCACCGGCGCCATCGGCAGTGGCCTCGTGCAGCTGTGTCGCGCCTTCCAAAACCTTCACCTTGTCGCCGGCGGCAGCGGTGCCGGCGACCGAGATGGGAGACCCGCCGACGGTCACGCCCTCAACGGGGGCCGAAATGACCGGCGCGGCGGGGGCGACGGTGTCCTTCAGGGCCGAAGTGGCGCTGGTGGACCCCGTGTTGCCCGCTGCGTCCGTCACAGACGCCGTGGCGTCGAGGGTGCCATCGGCCAGGCCGGAGAGGTCGGAGGAGATGGAAAAGGCCCCGCTGACCGGGGCAGATGCCGTGACGGCGGCAGTCGTGCCGTCGGCGTCGTCGATCGAGAGGTTGATCGTTCCGGCGTCGGCGTCACCCGTGGTGGGGACGGAAGCCACGTTGGCGATGTTGGCGGTCGCCAGCTGCACGGAGGGCGGGGCCGGCGAGACGTTGTCCTTGGTGGTGGCTGCCGATGTCACAACTCCGGAAGGAGTCGTTCCGTCGGTCCACTCTGCCTTGAACGTGAATTCCCCTTCCGGCAGGCTTGCGGCGCAGGTGGGGTTGACGGCACCGGATCCGGTTGGGCCGACAGTCCAGGGTCCGCAGCCGGCGGGAATGCCGCCGGAGGCGTCCTCGAACCACACGTCGGCGGACGTCGCCGCGGGGTCCAGGTTCTCCCAGGATGCCGGGATCCCTGAGGCCGTCTCGGCCGCGTTCATAAACCCGTCTCCACCGTCATGGATGGTCAGGGTGCCGGCTCCGACTGCGAAAGCCTGCGACGGCAGGTTCACCACCGCGAGGGCTACAGCGAGTAGGAGCGCGCCGAGCACGGCGCGCGGGCGGGATCGCGAAGGCCCAATGCTCGAGTTGTGATCAAGCTGCGACATAAGCACTACCCCCTTGCCACGGTCTTCCGGCACGTGCCGTTGAGACCCTGAAATCGGCGGAAGCTCGTCTGACGAGCGGTAGTGTGAGCGCACCCCCGCCGTCCGGCTCATTTCCGAAGCCCAACCGGGCTCGGGGCTTCATTCTCCGGACTCCCGGGGATTCCTCTTTTTCTTGTCCGTCGCCGGGGGTGAGGCCTCTCGGACAGAGCGCTGCGGCGACCGGTCCCAAGCCCGCGGACGTGCGAAACGCTATATCGAACCGATATATTGGTTCGACATGACGACGTCGTCGCTCGAGATCGCGGTGCTGGGCCTTCTCAAGGAGGGCCCGATGCACGGCTACGAGATCAGCCGGCGGTTGTCCACAACCCTCGGCCCCCTGTGGACGATTTCGTTCGGATCCCTCTACCCGTGCCTCAAGCGGCTGCGCAAGAGCGGAATGGTCCGCGAAACCAGGGCCGAGGGGGCCCGTCTGCGCCGCAAGACGACCTACGAGATCACGACCGAGGGCGAGACCTTCTTCTTTGAGCAGCTCGAGCACGGAGCGGTCTACGACACCGACAGGTTCAGGCTGAGGTTCGCCTTCTTCCGGTACCTGCCCACCGAGTCGCGCATCGGTCTGATGGAGAGGCGCCGGGCTTACCTGCAGGAAAAGCTACTGGAGTTCAAGGAGTCGCTGAGGTCCGCCCAGGACCGGATCGACGCCTATTCGTTGTCCCTGATCAACCACGGCGTGCAGGCCACCGAGCAGGACATCAGGTGGCTGGAGGAACTGATCGACCAGGAACGGGCGAGCGACAAACGCCCCCCGAAGTCAAGGAGGACCTGAGATGGGCAAGGTACGTGTGGGAATCGTGGGCGTCGGCAACTGCGCCTCTTCTTTCGTGCAGGGGGTCGAGTTCTACCGGGACTCCAACCCCGATGACGTCATCCCCGGGTTGATGCACACGGTCCTGGGGGGGTACGGCGTCGGCGACATCGAATTCGTGGCCGCCTTCGACGTCGACTCGGCAAAGGTGGGGATGGACCTGTCCGAGGCGATCCTCGCCGAGCCCAACAACACGATGAGGTTCGCGGACGTGCCGGCGGCGGGGGTTCGCGTCGCCAGGGGCCACACCTTCGACGGCCTCGGCCAGTACTACCGGGGTCAGGTGACCGAGTCCGACGAAGAGCCGGTGGACGTCGCCCGCGCCCTCAGGGATGCCGGTGCAGACGTCCTCGTCAGCTACCTGCCCGTAGGGTCGGAGCTCGCCACGCGGTTCTACGCCGAGCAGGCCCTGCAGTCTGGAGTCGGGTTCGTCAACTGCATCCCGGTGTTCATCGCGCAGGACCCCGAGTGGGAGCGCAAGTTCAAGGAGGCGAACCTTCCGATCGTCGGCGACGACATAAAGTCGCAGGTAGGCGCCACGATCATTCACCGTCAGCTTGCCAAGCTGTTCGAAGACCGGGGGGTAAACCTCAACCGCACGTATCAGCTCAACTTCGGCGGGAACATGGACTTCATGAACATGCTCGAGCGTGAGCGGCTCGCCTCCAAGAAGCTGTCCAAGACGAATGCGGTCCGGTCGAACGTCACCCAGGAGATCGAGGACCGTGACATCCACATCGGGCCATCGGATCACGTCCCGTGGCTTTCGGACCGCAAGTGGGCATACATCCGGCTGGAGGGCAGCGGGTTCGGCGGCGCTCCGATGTCCGTCGAGCTGAAGCTGGAGGTCTGGGACTCTCCGAACTCGGCGGGCGTCGTCGTAGACGCCGTCCGGTGCTGCAAGGTCGCCTTGGATCGGGGGGTGGGCGGCGCGCTGGTCGGACCCAGCGCCTACTTCATGAAGTCACCCCCGGCCCAGTACCCCGACGAGATCGCGCGGATCATGACCGAGGAATTCATAGCGGGCTGAGTACGGGGCACGTCGCCGGTCCGGCCTTCAGGCGGGGGCGCATGCCCTCATCGTCCGCAGTGCCGCGTCCCGCGTGGGCCAGAACGCATGGACGGCCGGTGTCGTCACCCCGGCGGCCATGTAGGAGTCGATCCGGGATCTGACGCGATCCCGGTCACCGCTGACCACCAGCGCGTCCAGCATCCTGTCCGAGATGGCCTCCCGGGCCGCCTGCCTGTCCCGGGCGGCGAAGGCCTCCCGGACGCCTCTGACGCAGTCACCGAAACCCTGCCAAGTGAAGAACTCCGCGTAGCCGCGAGCGATCACATACGCCGCGAATGCTCTGGCGAACCCGTCGCGGGCGGCGTCTTCGTCTTCGCCTACACAGGTCTGGAGCCTGATCACGACCTCAATCGAGTCCGGATCCCGGCCCACCGACAGTGCCCCCGCCCGTACGTGCTCCAGCGCCGCCGGCACGAAGTCCTCGCCCACCATGTTCAGCACCACGCCATCGGCCAGCTCTCCCGCCAGCTTCAGCATTCCGGGATTGAGGGCGCCGAGGTAGATCGGCACGGACCGGGGAGGCGGAGGCACAATCCGGAAGCCGCGAACGCGCACGCAGGAACCCTCGTAATCAACCTTCTGTCCCGTCAGGGCCAGCCTGAGGACCTCAATGGTCTCCCGGGCGCGGCGCAGCGGCGAGCCGGAGGGCTGCCCGTTCCAGTCCGAGACGATGGCCGGAGACGACACTCCTATCCCGCAGATCCCCCGGCCGCCCGAGACGCCGTCCATGGTGGCGGCCGCCATGGAGAGCATGGCGGGACCCCGCGTGTTGACCGGAACCACCGCCGTCCCCAGCCGCAGCCGGCTTGTAACGGCAGCCACCGCCGAGCCGAGAGCGAAGGCGTCATTGCCCGCCACCTCCGCGATCCAGCAGGAGTCGTACCCCAGCGACTCCGCCTCCCGCGCGTAGGCCGGAACCTCGGAGAGCGCCAGACCGGGCGGTGGGAGCGAGATCGCGACCGTCATCGCAGGTAGGCTAGCCCGGGCGCGCCCGAGACCGCCTATCGAGGTCATCTCACCATGAACAGGGTCATCAGAAGAGGCTCGTCCGAGCGCCGGAAGCGCCTGGCCTTCCGGCTGCTCCTGCCCACGGCCGTCCTGGGTGTCGTCCTGGGGGCCACCTTGGCGGCGAGGGACGGGGGCTCCACGGCCCCCAAGCCCACGACGACCCGTCGGCCCAGCCCGTCACCGATGTCTGAGCAGAAGCTGGCCTCGCTACGCGTGAACGAGCTCGGCAGGGTGCCGGTGATCGAGTGGCACGAGGTGGGGGAGGCCGAGAGCCGGTGGAAGGTGACGCGCAAGACCTTCAAGGAGCAGCTCCAGCGGCTCTACGACGGAGGCTACCGTCCGGTGACGGTGGCCGACTTCGCCGACGGCCGCTTCGACATCCCTGCGGGGACGACGCCCGTCGTCCTGACCTTCGACGACGCCGACCGGCAGCAGTTCTACTTCGGCGAAAACGGGCAGCCGCATCCGGACTCCGTGGTGGGGATCCTGAGGGACTTCGCCCGGACGCACCCCGGCTGGCGCGAGACGGCCGCCTTCTACATCTACTGGCCCCTGCCGTTCCGGGAGAAGGACCGGGTCCCCCAGAAGCTGAAATGGCTGGTGGACAACGGCTACGAGCTCGGCAACCACTCCTACGGCCATGACAACCTGTCCTCGCTTGACGACGAGGAGGTCCAGCAGTCGCTGGCCCGGCTGCAGGAGGAGGTCGAAAAGGTCATCCCCCGGTACCGGCTGCGCAGCCACGCTCTGCCGTTCGGCCTGTGGCCCAAGGATCGCAGCCTGGCCGTCACCGGCATCTGGGAGGGGAAGAGGTACAAACACGACGTGGTCCTGCTCGTGGGGGACGAGCCGGCATATACGCCGCACCACACCCGCTACGACCCCACCAAGGTGATGCGGGTCCAGGCCTTCCCGCCCGAGTTCGACAAGTGGCTGAACTGGCTCGATTCCGGACCGCGCCGCTTTGTGTCCGACGGAGACGCCGCGACGATCTCCTACCCGCGGGAACGACAGGACCAACTGAGGCGGGTACGCGGGTTCAGCGACCGCGCCTACGGCTCTCCGGGGCCCGCCGCTTCTTCAGGCCCCCCCGCCACTTCTGGCCCCACCGGATCTTCGCGGCCCGCCGGGTCTGCGTCGTAGGCAGCCTCGGCCTCTTCGGCGGCGCGGCGGGAGGCGTCCGCCACCGACATGGCCTCCTCGGCCGTCCTGGCGGGGGTCAGGTCCTGATCGCGCCCCCACGCCTCCAGCGCGTCGTAGGCCTCTTTCCGGCCCATCGGCCCGGACTCGATCCGCAGCTCGAGCAGGTGCTCCAGCGCACGGCCGACCGTGCGGGAGGGCTTCAGGTCGTACAGCGCCATCACGTCATGGCCGTCCAACGGGGGCCGAAGCCGGGACAGCTCCTCACGCTCGGTCAGCTCGGCGATCCGGAGTTCGAGTGAGTCCATCCGTTCCTGCAGCGCGCGCGCCTTGGCCGGGTTCCGGGTGGTGCAGTCGGCCCTGACCAATGCGTTCAGCTCGTCCAGCAGGTCGCCGGCATCCCGGACGTACCTGCGGACGGCGGAGTCTGTCCAGCCGAGCTTGAACGTGTGAAACCTCATGTGCAGAAACACCAGTGTCCTCACCGACTCCACAACCGACGAGGAGAACCTCAGCTCCCGCAGCCGCCGCTCGGCCAACTTCGAGCCGACCACCTCGTGGTGGTGGAACGTGACGGTGCCCCCCGGGCCGAAAGCCCGTGTCGCCGGCTTGCCGATGTCGTGGAACAGCGCCGCGAGCCTCACCACCAGTTCCTGGGGGACGCGCTGGACCACGGCGAGCGTATGGCGCAGGACGTCCTTGTGCCTGTGCAGCGGGTCCTGCTCCATCGCCAGGGCCGGCAGCTCCGGCAGGGCATGGTCCGCCAGCCCCGTGGCCACCATCGCCTCCAGGCCCAGGTCCGCCCTGGTGCCGACGATCAGCTTCGCGAGCTCGTCGCGCACCCTCTCCCGGGAAACGATTCCGAGACGCTCCCGCATGGTGGCAATCGCGCCGAGAACCTCCTCGGCGACCTCGAATTCGCCGGCCTCGCCGGACAGCGTCGCTGCGAACCTGCAGGCACGCAGCATCCTGAGGGGGTCGTCACTGAAGGCCTGCTCGGGCGAGCGGGGGGTGCGGATGACGCGCCGGGCGAGGTCCTGGATCCCGCCGAAAGGGTCGAAGACCTCGGCGGATGGGGTCCGCACCGCCATCGAGTTGATCGTGAAGTCGCGCCGGGACAGGTCCGACTCGATGTCGCGGGCGAAATGGACCTCTGGTTTGCGTGAATCGGCCGGATACCACTCCTCGCGGTAGGTCGTGATCTCGAGCCTGTTGCCTCGAACCGCCGCGCCGACCGTCCCGAACCGGACCCCCTGCAGCCACATCTCCGAGGCCCGGCCGCGGAGCACGTCTATGACCTCGGAAGGCTTGGCGTCGGTGGCGAAGTCCAGATCCGGTTCAGGCCGACCCAAGAGGGCGTCGCGTACGGCGCCTCCGACCAGCCAGAGCTCGTGTCCCGACGCCTCGAACAGCTCCCCGAGTTCATAGCGCAGGGAGCCGGGCTCGACCAGAGAGGGCATCCTCGCCGCGGACATGCTGACAGCCTACGTTGGCTGGAGTCCGCTCCCGCCGCTGAAGTTCAGATCAGGAGACGCCTGCCTTTTTAAGGGCCACCTTGAAGTCGTGCGGGTTGGATGCGGCGTGCAGGGCGTCGTCCAGCGTGACCTCGTCGTTGCGGTACAGCTTCATCAGCGCCTGGTCAAAAGTTTGCATCCCGTAGTACTCGCCCTCGGCGACGATGTCCGGAATGTTGCGGGTCTCGTCGGGGTCGATGATCGCGTCGTGGACCCTGCCCGTGCTTACGAGCACCTCGATGGCGGGAACCCGTCCCTTGCGCGTCTTCGTCGGCAGGAGACGCTGGGACACGATCCCCCGCAGGGCGGTGGCGAGGGAGTGCCGGATCTGCTTCTGCTGCTGGGACGGGAAGAAGTCGATCACGCGGTTGACCGTCTCGGCGGCGTCCACAGTGTGCAGGGTCGAGAGGACGAAGTGGCCCGTTTCCGACGCCGCCAGCGCCGCCCACACCGTCTCCGGGTCGCGCATCTCACCCAGGAAGATGACGTCGGGGTCCTGACGCATCGCGTGCCGCAGCCCCGCTGAGAACGACTCGGTGTCCGTTCCGATCTCGCGCTGGTTGACCAGGGCCTTTTTGTCCGTGTGGAGGATCTCGATGGGGTCCTCCAGGCTGACGATGTTGCAGGACCTGGTCGAGTTGATGTGGTTGATCATCGATGCGCACGTGGTCGTTTTGCCAGACCCCGTCGGTCCGGTCACCAGGACCAGGCCCCTGGGCTCCTCGGCCAGCCGCTTGATGATCGGGGGCAGGTGCAGCGAGTCGATCTGGGGAGGCGCGGGAGCAACGCGCCGCAGGACCATCCCGACCGCGCCACGCTGCCGGAACACGTTGACCCTGAACCTGCCGAGACCGGTGACGTTGTAGGCGAAGTCCGCCCCGCCTATCTCATCCAGTTCGGCCTCCAGCTTCGCCGGCAGGATCGTCCGCGCCATCTTGTCCGTCTCCGCCGCAGTCAACTTGGGCAGGTCGGTCGGCAGCAGGTCGCCGTGGACACGTATCACCGGAGGCTGACCGGCCTTGACGTGGAGGTCGGAGCCCCCACGCTCGACCGTCAGGCGCAAAAAGTCATCGAGCTTCGTCATCGTCTCCTCTTCCAGATGAGCATTACCTCTAATCGACCGGTGAACCGGCGGGCTTGACGATTGTCCCTGCTATGACAGGTGCGCTGCGGCCCGGTCCACCCACCGGTGTGCCTCGGTGGCTCCCGGGAGCGCACCCACCTCATCGGGAGGCACGCCCACCGGTTCAGCCTCCCCGACCAGCGCCGAAACAGTCGACGCGGACGACCACGAGAGCGCTGACAGGTCATACCCCCCTTCCAGCACGCACAAAAGTCCCGGGCCGATCCGCTGCAGCATGCGGGTGAATCGGTGAAACGCTCCAGCGGTCAGCCCCATGAGGCACACGGGGTCCCGGACGTGGGCGTCGAACCCTGCAGACACGATCAAAAGGTCGGGGTCAAATTTCCGGGCGGCCGGGACGAACACCTCCTCGAAAGCCCGCGCGTAAGCGTCCTCTCCGGAGCCCGCCGGCAGAGGCACGTTCACGGTCAGTCCGTCCGCGGAGGCTCCCCCGGTCTCCGTGACGTCGCCGGTGCCCGGGTAGAAGGGGAACTGGTGCACCGACATGAACAGCACCTGGGGGTCCTCCCAGAAGACGTCCTGCGTTCCGTTGCCGTGGTGGGCGTCCCAGTCCAGGATCGCGACCCGGGCGGCTCCCCCGTGGTGGATCGCCCAGCGCGCAGCGACCGCGGCATGGTTGACCAGGCAGAAGCCCAGCGAAGCTCGCACGGCCGTCCAGGCCGGCTGGGACAGCGGTCCGTCGTAGGTGGCGTGGTGGCCGGGGGGCCGGGCCACCACAAAGGCCGACGACCACCTTCCGTCCAGGATCCGGGCGGCGGCCTCGACGGCAGCGCCGGACGAGACCAGGACGGCGGCGAGGCTCCCGGAGCCCATCCGCGTATCCAGGTCCACCCGGCCACCGCCCGCGTCGTCGATCTCCCACAGCAGACGGACGTACTCAGGCGAGTGGGCCAACTCCAGCACTTCCCGGGGCACCGCTTCCGGCTCCACGCTCTCTAGCCTGCGAGCTAGGCCCGTCCGGTCCAGGTGCTCCAGGATCGTGCTCACCCGCGAGGGCTGCTCAGGATGGGCCGTCCCGGCGTCATGTCCGAGCGTCGCCTCGTGGGCGACCAGTCCGACGACGGGTGAGCGCGCCGCAGGCTGCTCGTCTCGCGTCACCACGGGTCGAAGGATAGGCGCGCGGCCGAGGCAGGGTTCGGAGCAGCGGGCCCGGGGCGGTGGGGAACGAGGCCCACTCTTCGACGGCAACGGGCGCATACTGGCGGCGCCATGCCGTCCGTTCCTGCCCGCCCCGGCCCGGACTCCGGAGCAGCCGACCCCAAGACCTGGCCCGTCCGTGTGGCGACCTCATCCGGCGGCGTCGCCGTCAGCACGGAGGGACAGATCCCGCATGTGGCGCTCATCCGGACCACCTCCCTCAAAGGGCGAACCGTGTGGGGTATCCCGAAAGGTGCCGTGGAGCCCGGTGAAACCCCGCAGCAAGCCGCCGTCCGGGAGGTTTTGGAGGAGACGGGGTTGCGAGTAGAGGTCGTGTCGGAGCTCGAGCCGCTCAACTACTGGTTTGCCTGGGCCCCCGAGCAGGTCCGCTACCGAAAGACCGTGCACATGTTCCTGATGCGGGTAACCGGAGGCACACCGGTACCTCAGCTCGAGGAGGTCGAGGAGGTGCGCCTGGTCCCCATCCAGGAGGCGATGCGCAAGGTCACCTACACGTCCGAGCGCAAGGCCGTGCGCGCCGCGGCCGCGATCGTTGCGTCTTGGTGAGATTGGCGGCCGCCGTGGCCATAGGCTTTGTGTCGGGTGTGGCCTCCGGAGCCTTCGGCATCGGCGGTGCGCTCCTGTCCACGCCCGGGCTGCGGGTCGTGCTCGACACCCCGGCTCTGGTCGCGGTGGGCACAACGCTGCCGGTAGTGGTGCCGACGGCTTTGACGGGACTGGTCACCTATCTCAGAAAGCAGCTCGTCGACGGGCGCTCGGCGGCCTACGCGGCCGCATCGGGCTGCGTGTTCGCCGTGGCGGGGGCGTTCACGACCGAACTCGTCGAGGGGGAACTGCTGCTGGTTTTGACGGCGGCCCTGATGCTGCTTCTTTCGCTTCGCATGATCAAGTCCCCGGGTGCGCGACAGCCGGCCTCGGCACCCACGCCCGCCGTGCTGCTTGCGATAGGAGCCGCGTCGGGGTTCCTGTCGGGTCTGCTCGGGATAGGTGGAGGAGTGATCCTCGTGCCGGTGCTGTCGGTTTTCGTGGGCCTGCCAGTGAAGACGGCGCTGGGCACCTCGCTTGCTGTGGTCGCCGCCCAGTCCATCCCGGGGTCGGTGGTCCATGCCGTCCTCGGCAACATCGACTGGGTGCTGGCGGGCGCGCTGACGGCGGGCGTCATCCCAGGGGCCAAGCTCGGATCGAGACTGGCGGTCAGAAGCCAGGAGGCGACGCTGCGTGTGGCGGTGGGGGTCGGAATGGCGGCAATGGCAGTGGTATTCGGTGCGGTGGAGATGCGAAAGCTGCTCGGCCAGTGAGGTGGAAGCGTCTCGGGCGGCGGTTAGGCGCCGGCGTGTGCTCGGTGGCGGTGGCGTCGATGTGTGCATGGCCGATGCCCGTGCGGGCGCAGTCTCAGGCTGAGGCCCAGGCTCGCAGTGACCTTGCCGTTTCGCTGGTCGAGATGCAGCCGTGGTTCGACCCTCAAACGCCTCTGCGTCTGCGCATCGAAGTCACGAGCCGCTCGAGACCGCTCACCGACACGACGGCGACGCTCGCCGTTCATCCGCGCGTGCGCAGCCGCGGGGAACTCGCGCGCGTTCTGACGGGCGAAAGGGCGCCGCCGGTTCTCGTAGAGCGGTCATATGAGGTGCCAGACGCGCGTGCCGGGACGCCGGTGTCCATCGACATGGTCAACGAGCCGCCCGCGCGCAGCCTGCAAGGGCTGCAGGACGGGGTTTATCCCGTCACCGTCGCCGTCTCCAGGCGAGGGACACCGAGACAAACGCTGACCACCGCGGTCGCAATACTCCAAGGCCCCGTTTCTCCCCGGATGAGCGTGCTCACGGTGGCTCTCTTCTCTCCCACGCCGGTGCTGAGGCCCGATTGGTCCGTGCCGCGAAACGCGAGGCGCCGGCTCGAGGGTCTGAAGCGGCAGCTGGAGTCGCTTTCACCGGAAGACTCACCGGCCGTAGTGGCCGTGAGCCCGCTTGCGGCGGAAGAGCTCCGGGTGTTCCCAGCCGGGGAGGCACAACCTGCGGCTCATGCGGCGCTGGAGGCGTTGCGGACCGTAGTGGGCCGGTCGGAACTGGCGACCACGCCGCTGTGCAACTGTCAGCTCCCCCACCTCGACGATCTCGATCTTCAACTGCCGGAGCAGTTCGAGCTTGGCCGTGAAGCCGTCCGCAGGGCCTTCGAGGCCGACCCGATCCCTCTGGTCATGCCCCCAGACCTTGTGGTGGACGCCGAGACGCTGCGGGCACTGGAGGCCAACGGCCACACGGCGTCGGTTGCAGCCTTCGACGCCCCGACCGGGCTGACGCCTGCCGAGGCCCTGAGGACCGGCGGCCTGACCGTGCTTCCTGCCGACGCACGCATCAACGAACTGTCTTCGGCGGCACGGTCTCCACTGGACGTCAGCCGGGTGGTCGCCGAGACGGCGATGGTCTATTTCGAGAGCCCCGGGCGGGAAAGGACCCTCGTCCTGGTGGTGGACGCGACGGCTCCCCGCGCCGCCGATCTTCTCAGCGCCTTTCGGAGGGCCCCGTGGCTTCAGGCGGTGAGCGCGGCTCAGGCGGCCGCGTCTGCCACGAAACGGCAGATCCCCGTGCTGCGGCGTGCGGACCGGCCAACCCAGCCGTACAGGCGGGATCTGCGTGAAGCCCGGGAAGCTGTGGACCTGTTCGCGTCGTACACCTTGCCTGACAACCCTGCCGTCCCACACTTCCGGCACGCGCTGCTAGCCGCCGCGGGGACCGCCTGGTGGAACGAGGACTGGGCCGCCGGGACTGCCTCCGCACGCTCGGTGACCGAGTCGGTCAGGAGGCAGAGGTCGCTGATCACGACCACGGATTCGGGCCCCGTCACGTTCACGTCCAGAAGAGGCGGCGTCCCGGTGACCGTCGGCAACAGAAGCAGGTACCGGGTGCGACTGGTCGTCGAGGTCGAATCGGCAAAGCTCAAGTTCCCCAGAGGCCGCTCGAGGGCGCTTGAGGTGTCTCCCCCGGGTCAGACGGTCACGTTTCCGGCGCTCACGGAGGCGACGGGGACGTTTCCCGTCCGGGTGACGCTTCGAACTCCCGATGGGCGCGTCGTGGTGGAGCAGTCGGAGATCACCGTGAGGTCCACCGCGGCCAACGTCCTCGCACTCGGCCTCACGGTGGGGGCGGCGGCGTTTCTCGTCCTGTGGTACGCGAAAGGGCGCGGACGCCGAACCCCCCGGGGGCGGGCCGGTCCTCCGAATGGGGCCACGGGCTGATGCAGGAACGGAAGCTGTACCGGGCGACCGTGCTGATGACGGCCGGAACGGCGCTGTCGCGCCTGACGGGCCTCGCTCGTGTCGCTGCGCTTACATATGCGCTCGGCGTCACGGGAAGCCGTCTCGCCGACACGTACAACATCGCGAACACGCTGCCGAACATCATTTTCGAGCTGTTCCTGGGGGGCGTGCTCACCTCGCTGCTCGTCCCGGTGGTCATTTCCATGCGGTCGGAGGGGCGTTCGGACGTCTCGGGGCTGGTCACCTCGTCGCTGATCGTCCTGACCGCGCTGTCCGTCCTGACCATAGTCGCGGCCCCCCTGCTGATCCGCGTCTACACCCTGCGCATCGACGCCGCCGTGAGGGACGAGACGCGGGAGCTCGCCACGTTCCTGCTGCGGTGGTTCGCGCCGCAGATCCTCTTCTACGGCCTATCGGCCATCGGCGAAGCCCTGCTCAACGTGCGCCACCGATTCGGCCCCCCGAAGTTCATCCCCGTCCTGAACAACCTCATATGGGGCGGCACGTTCCTCGCATACGCGAGGCTGTTCGGCGAACAGGGCCTGTCGCTTTCGCCGGGGGCCAAGACGCTGTTGGGGGCCGGAACGACCCTGGGTGTTGTGGTGCAGGGACTGGCGTACCTGCCTCTGCTCCGACAGGACAGGCTCCGGTTCCGCCCAGACTTCTCGGACCCGGCGATCCGATCGATGCTTCGGCTGTCCGGGTACGTGATGGCCTACGTGGTGGTGAACCAGATAGGGCTGTGGGTGGTGATACAGCTGGCCCAGTCGGTCGCCGGTGGCGTCACCGCATACCAGGTCGCGTTCATCTTCCTGCAGCTGCCTCATGGACTTTTCGCCGTCAGTTTGAACTCCGCGCTGCATCCAGACTTGTCGGCGGCAGCCGTAGGCGGCGACTGGGACTCCTACCGGAGATCCTTTGCGGCAGGCGTGCGGGGGACCGCCTTTCTGCTGGTCCCGGCGGCCGTCGGCTATGCGCTGCTTTCTAGGCCGTTGGCGAGGATGCTGCTGGCCCGCGGGGCGTCCGGGGTCCGTGACGCTGACGCCGTTGCCTCTGTTCTCACCGCGTTCTGTGTCGGCCTGCCGTTTTTCTCGCTATTCCAATTCCTCACCAGGTGCTTCTACGCGCTGAGGATCACGCGCACCCCGACGCTCGTCCGTGCCGCCGCCGTCGCGGTCCATGCCGCTGTGAACGTCCCGCTGTTCACGGCGCTGGGCGTGCCCGGGCTCGCGCTCGGCCACGGCATCTCGTACGCCTTCGGGTCGATTGTGCTCTGGGGCTTGCTGAGCGGGCGCGTACAAGGCGGGCTTTCGGCGCAGGCGCTCGTCTCGCCGGTCGCGCGAGTAGCCGCCTCCGCCGCCGCGATGGGCGCGGGGGTGTGGGCTATCGTGGCGTGGCTTGGGCAAGGTCCGTTCGCCGTATTGGCGGCGACCGCCGCCGGGGCTGTACTCTACCTTGTGTTTTCGCAGGTCACGGGCCTTACAGAGGGACGGATGCTGCTGGAATCGATCCGCAGGACTCCCGCGCCGGCCCCCACCCCCGAATGACGACTGTGCGAAGGGTCATCGCCGCTGAGGCTGGACAGGTCTCCGCCTGGCTCGTGAAGATGCTGCTGGCCGTCGCGGTGGTTGGTTTTATCGTGCTCGAAGGCGGATCGCTTGTGTTCAACCGACTCCAGGCACCCGACATTGCGGCTACGGCGGCACAGGAAGCAGGACTCGTCTACTCCAACTCCAACGTGTTCGAAGCCGCCAAAGCGACGGCCGAGGAGTACGTGACCAAGAACGGGGGCGAGTTCGTCGAGTTCAAGGTCGATCCCGTTGGGCGGCGGGTGTCGGTTCGGATGAAAAAGACGGCCAAGACGTTCGTGGTCAAGAAGATCGAGCGGCTGCACCCGCTGGCGGTCGTCGAGGTCACCGAGTCGGCTCCTTTGCGGACCTAGCCGGGAAAGGAAACGTCGATGGTCAAGGTCGTGACTGATTCCGCGGCGGACCTGCCGCCTGAACTGGCCTCGAGCCACGGCATCCGAGTCGTTCCTCTGACGATCCGGTTCGGCACCGAGAGTTTCCTGAGCGGCGTGGACCTCGATGCCCACCAGTTCTGGACGAAGTTGCGTGCGTCCTCGGACAGCCCGGCGACGGCCGCGCCCAGCGCAGGCGAGTTCGAGACGGTCTACCGGGAACTGGCCGAGGAGGGGGCGGACGGCGTGGTTTCCGTCCATCTGTCCGAGAAGCTGTCGGCGACAGCCCAGTCCGCGAAGATCGCGGCGCGGTCGGCCGGCGTCCGGGTGGAGGTGATCGACTCCCAGGGCGTGTCCGGCACCACGGCGTTGATGGCACTGAGGGCCGCGGAACTGGCGGACAAGGGGTCGGATCTCGACGCGATCGTCAGGGACCTTGAAGAACTGCGGGACCGGACGAAGCTTTTCGCGGTCATCGACACGCTCGAGTACCTCAGGCGAGGCGGGCGGATCGGCGGCGCCCAGGCGCTGCTCGGGACGATGTTGCAGGTGAAACCCGTCATCAGCATCGTCGACGGCGTCGTCGAACCCGTGGGACGCGTGAGGACCCGCGCCAAGGCTTTTCAGCACCTCGCGGGTCTGGTCAAAGCGGACGCAGGCCGCATCGACCAGATGGTGGTGATAACCGGTGAGGCCCCCGACGTGGACACCTTCCTGTCGATGCTGGACGGAGTCGTGGATATACCGCCGGAACGGGTCTGGACACTCGGCCCGGTTGTCGGGACCCATGCGGGCCCCGGCGTAGTTGGTGTCGCCTTCTCCACGACCTGATGCCGGCGACGGTTGCGCCCGGTTCGCTCATAGGGGGCCGGTACAAGGTCGAGGCGAACCTCGGCTCGTCGGATCGATCGTCGGTGTGGAGGGCGCTGGACGAGCGGCTCCAGCGACAGGTCGCGATAAGGGTGTTCGCGCAGGTCGACGACGCCCAGGATCTCCAGCATCAGATCGGGGTGGCCGCTTCGCTGACGCACCCCCGCGTCGTGCGGGTGTTCGACACCGGTTACGACAGCGGCAACTTCTACACCGTGAGCGAGCTGCTTCCGGGGTCCCTTGCGTGGGCCGCCCTTCCGCTGTCGACGTCGGAGGCCCTTTCGGTTGGCGCGGATGTGGCCGAAGCCCTCCGCTACGCCCACTCCCGCGGGGTCGTGCACGGCAACCTTCACGAGGGCAACGTGCTGCTGTCCGAGCAGGGCGCCAAAGTAGGCGACTTCTGGGTGGTGGCGGGCAGCGGTCCGTCCGGCCCCGCGCGGGACCTGGTGGCTCTCGGGAGCCTCATAAAGCGCCTGGCGCCGCCGGAGTTGCCTGATCCAGGCAACCGGGAGCTTGCGAGGATCGCCGGGAAGCTGGAAGCGGGGGCCTATCCGGACGCCGAAAGCGCCCTCTCGGACCTCAGGTCCATCCGTCCCAGCCAGCCGAGGTCGGTCCCGAAGCGCAGTGCGGTGCCGGTGATCGTCGCCGGCATCGCGTTGCTCGGCCTCCTCGTGGCGGGAGCAACCCGGCTGGGAGCGAGGTCCACGCCGACTCCGGCTCCGTCCGAAAGCCACTTCGCCGGAGACCCCCACCGGATCGTCCGTGTCGAGGACTTCGATCCCATGGGCAACGACGGCCGTGAGGGCCGGCGCTCTGTGGCGCGCATAACGGACGGCGACACGGCCACCTTCTGGGCGACCGAGCGGTACTCCAGCGCAGGCTTCTCCGGGCTGAAACGCGGGGTCGGTGTGATTGTCGATCTGGGACAGGCGCGGGAGGTGGGTCGTGCGAAGTTGCTGATGGGGGTGGAGGGGTGCGCCGTCGAGCTGCGCCGGTCGGAGGGCCGGGCGCGCACGATCGACGGCTGGGACACCGTCGCCTCCGTGGGTTCGGCAGGCAGGACGACGTCGGTCGATGTGCGTCCGTCGACGTCCCGGTGGTGGCTGGTCTGGATAACGAGGCTGGGCCGAACGCCGGGTGGACGCGGACGGTCGTATTCGTGTGCCGTTTCGGAGGTCGGGTTATACCCGCCGTGACGCCGGCCATGCGACCGGGGTCGGCGGAACCGGCTCCCGGCGTTTAGTCTCGGCGTCGGCCTTGAAGGGCCTGGAAAAGGAGCGTCATGGATCCCAGGCAGGTGCTCATCATCGGATCGGGTCCCGCGGGCTTCACGGCCGCGGTCTACGCGGCGCGCGCGAACCTACAGCCCCTGTTGTTCGAGGGTTTCGGCTGGGGCGGACAGTTGATGATCACGTCCGACGTCGAGAACTATCCGGGCTTCTCCGACGGCATCCAGGGCCCGGAACTGATGGAGGCCTTCCGAAAGCAGGCCCTTCGCTTCGGGACCGAGATCGTCACGGAGGACGTGACACGGGTCGACTTCTCGTGCCGCCCGTTCAGGGTCTGGACCGGTGAACGAGAGCACTCCGCAAGATCGGTGATCGTCTCGACCGGCGCGGTAGCCCGTCGCATAGGTATCCCGGGTGAAACCGAAATGACCGGCAAGGGGCTTTCCTATTGCGCGACGTGCGACGGCTTTTTCTTCAGAGGCGAGGAGATCGTCGTCATCGGTGGTGGTGACACGGCGCTTGAGGAAGCCCTGTTCCTGTCCAAGTTCGGCTCCAAAGTCACGGTGGTGCACCGGCGGGACCAGCTGAGGGCATCAAAGATCCTCCAGGACCGCGCGTTCGCGCACCCAAAGCTCAGCTTCGTCTGGGACTCCGTGGCGACAGGGATCGCGATGGACGGCGACAAGCTGACCGGCCTGAACCTGCGCAACGTGATTTCCGGCGAGGAATCTTTCCTGGCGGCAGGTGGCGTCTTCGTCGCCATCGGACACGACCCCGCCACGAAGATCTTCGAGGGCCAGCTGGATATGGACCCGCAGGGTTACATCCTCACGCAGGCGCCGGCGTCCAGGACTTCGGTGGAGGGGGTTTTCGCGGGCGGCGACTGTGTGGACCACGTCTACCGGCAGGCCGTGACCGCCGCGGGAATGGGTTGCGCCGCCGCGATCGACGCCGAGCGCTGGCTGGAGTCCGTGGGTCACTGACGCCCGGACCGGCCGCACTGCCGAAGCGGTAGTCTCGGCCCCCGATGCGCATCGACAGGATTGAAGCGTGGGTGTGTCACTTCCCGCTGCCCAGGCCGTTCGCGCCCTCGTGGGTGCCTGGAGTGCCGTCGGAGTCCAACTCCTGCGTCATCTACCGGATCACGACCGATGACGGCATCACCGGAACGGCGGGCGGAATAGCCGTCTTCGACGAGGCCGCCGGGTACCTGCCCGTCCTGCGCGCCTACCTGGTGGGCCGCGAAGTCACCTCGGTAGAGGACATCCTCAAGACACTGAGGTCCAGCGCCCAGATCCTCGGCTACCGAGCGTGGCACATCGAGCCGGCCTTGTGGGACATCATCGGCAAGGCGGCCGGGATGCCGGTCTACAAGCTTCTGGGGGGCGCCCGGGACCGACTCATGGCCTATGCGTCCACAGGAGAGCTCAAGCTGCCCGAGGCGCACGTCCAGGCTTGCCTGCAGCTCCAGGAACTGGGATTCAGGGCGGTCAAGTTGCGGGTGCGGCACCCGACCGTGACCGAGGACGTGGCGGTCGTCGAGGCGGTGCGTGAGGCGTTGGGGCCGGAGTTCACCCTTATGGTGGACGCCAACCAGGGCTGGCGGGTGCACGGGCTCGGTCCCTATCCCGAGTGGGACTTCAAGCGGGCCGTCCAGTTCTCCCGGGAGTGCGAGGACCTCGACGTGTACTGGCTCGAGGAGCCGTTGTACCAGCACGACTACGACGGATATTCCAGCCTCCGGGCCCAGACGGACGTGCGACTGGCGGGGGGCGAGATGCTCGCCGAGCTTCACCCCTTCAGGGAACTGCTGACCCGGGGGGCTCTGGACGTCGTCCAGCCCGACGTGGCGCTGTCGGGCGGCATCCTCATGTCGCGGAAGATCGCGGTCCTCGCCGAGGCTTTCGGGGTGGAGTACGCCCCCCACACCTGGACCAACGGGCTGGGGCTCGCAGCGAACCTGCACTGCATGGGGGCGGCCCCCAATGCGACCTGGTGTGAGTACCCGTTCGAGCCGGGCTCCTGGATCCCGGAGGCGCGCGACGCCATGCTCACCGAGCCGCTCCAGGTGGACAGTGACGGATCGATCCAGGTTCCACAGGGCCCCGGCCTGGGGGTGGAGATGGACTGGGGCGCCGTCGCGGCCCACGGGCACGCGATCGGCTGAGCACCGCTGCCGCGGACCCCGCCCCTCCGTACACTTGCTGTACACCAACATAGAAAGGCGGGCGTCATGGCCGACGTTTCGACACTGACAGCGGACAGCTTCAACGACACGATCTCGGGATCCGAACCGGTTCTGATCGACTTTTGGGCCGAATGGTGCGCCCCGTGCAGGCAGATCGCGCCCATCCTCGACGAGATCGCGGCCGAGCAGCAGGGACGGATCCGCGTGGCCAAGATCGACGTGGACGCCAATCCCGACCTGTCCCGGAATTTGCAGATCATGAGCATCCCGACTCTCATCCTGTTCTCTGGTGGGGAGGAGAAGGTCCGGATCATCGGCTCGCGAAACAAGGAACAGCTGCTCAAGGAGATCGAGCCTCACCTGGGCTGAGGGGCGGCGGCCCGTCCCCTCGATGATGCCTTTGCAGCGTCCCCCGCTCCGCTCGGGTGCCTCTGGCGGAGCCGTGCTCGACGTCCAGGCTCGTCTTCAGGCGCTGGGTTACCCGGTCGCCTCCGTCGAGCGCGGATTCTTCGGGGGTGAGACCGAGTCCGCGGTCAAGGTCTTCCAGATCCGCCGGGGCCTGAGTCCGGACGGCATCGTCGGCGAGCTCACCTGGAGGGAGCTGGTCGAGGCTTGCCTGCGGCTCGGCAGCCGGATGCTGTACCTGCGCCGACATCCAATGCGCGGCGACGACGTCCGCGACCTGCAGCGCCGCCTCAACGCCCTCGGATTCGACTCGGGCAAGGAGGACGGGATCTTCGGCGCGGAGACCCATGCCGCCGTGACCCAGTTTCAGCGGGGAAGCGGCCTTCCCAAAGACGGGATCGTGGGCAGGGCGACGGTGGACGCCCTGAATCGTCTGGCGCGACGGATCCAGCCGGGGTCCAAGTCGCAACTGCGCGAGCGCATCTCCCGCGAGCGGGGGGGCCTTGCCGGACGCAGGATCTATCTCGATCCCGGCCACGGCGGACCCGACGTAGGGGTCGTGACTTCTCCCGGCGTTCCCGAGTCGTACGTCGTCTACCGGGTGGCCGAGGCTGCGGCGGAGCACCTGGAGCGGATGGGAGCCCGGCCGATGATGTCCCGGGCCGTGCAACAGGGTCCGGACCTGGACCGAAGAACGCTGGTGGCCAACGAGGCCGGGACGGACGTCGCCGTGTCGTTCCACTTCGCCTGCCGTCCGGAGTCCGGGCCCTGGGTCGCCTTTTGGTCGATGGAGGACAGCCACTCGCGGATGGGCCGGGACCTGGCCGAGTCGGTCGGCGGGAGCCTCGAGTCATCGTTTGGGCGCAGCAGTTCCATCCTCGGCCGGAATCTCCCGTTCCTCAGACAGACGAAGATGCCGGCTGTGGTCGTCGACCTGTCCTGTCCGGGGGCCGAGCCCCTTCTGGGAGAGGATCCCTACCTCACCGGGCTGGGTGAGGCGGTGGCGTCCGGGGTATCGCACTACTTCGATTCCTCCGGCTGAGGCGTCAGCAGGCCGTCCCGGCTGGACCGGAGCAGGGTGCACCATCCTGACATCAGGATCAGGCGACAATGGACCGATGCGCCGTCCTACTGATCCGCACCGCGACCTGTTCGCTATCCGCACCGCCTCGATGGGCGGGTCCGAGATCCGGGCGCTGTTCGCGGTCCTCAACCGTCCGGAGACCATCTCGCTGGCCGGAGGGGCCCCCTGGCTGGGGGCACTGCCTCCCGACAGGGTCGCCGACTACGTGGCTTCGGTCCTAGCCACCGACAGCGCCCGCGCGCTCCAGTACGGACCCGCGCAGGGGCTGCCCGAGCTCCGCGAGTCGCTTGCCGGCGCGATGGCGCTGGAAGGGATCGAGGCCGACCCCCGCCACCTGCTGGTCACGGACGGTGCGCAGCAGGCGCTGGAGCTGCTCGCCAAAGTCTTCGTGGACCCCGGGGACGTGGTGCTGGCCGAGGCGCCGACCTACGTGGGAGCCATTCAAGCTTTCCGGTCCCATCAAGCCGACGTCCGCGGGCTGGCCATGGACGACGAGGGGCTGCGCGTGGAGGCGCTGGAAGAGGCTCTGGCCGCTCTCGGGGCGGAGGGGCGCCGGGCCAAGTTCCTTTACCTGGTCCCGACGTTCCAGAACCCCAGCGGGCTGACGCTGGCGGCCGACCGCAGGGAGCAGGTTCTGGAGCTGTGCGCACGGCACGATCTCCTGGTCATCGAGGACAACCCCTACGCGATGGTTCGCTTTGAGGGAGAGCCCGTGCAGGCGCTGTCGGCGATCGCCCCCGACCAGGTCATCTACCTCGGCACCTTGTCCAAGGTGTTCTCTCCCGGGATGCGCATCGGCTGGATCTGGGCGCCCGAGCTGGTCCTTCGGAGGCTCGAGCTGATGAAGGAGGCGGCGAACTTGTGTTCGTCCTCGTTCACCCAATTGGTCGCCGACGCATACCTGCGCTCCGGACACTCGCAGTCCGACCTGGACCTGATCCGGAAGGTCTACAGGGAGCGGCGTGACGCGATGATCGACTCCGTAGCCCAGCACTTCCCCGCCGAGGCCGTTCTTAGGCCTCCCGAGGGCGGACTGTTCTGCTGGGCGGAACTGCCGGCGCCGATGGACACCAAGTCGATGCTCCCGCGTGCGCTGGAGGCAGGAGTGGCCTACGTCCCGGGGACCGCCTTCTTCCCGGAGCCGGCGCGGGGGCGGGCCTATATGCGGCTCAACTTCTCGTATCCGTCGCCCGAGGCGATCGAAGAGGGCGTCCGGCGGCTCGGTGTGGTGGTCCACGAAGAGATGGAGCTGGGCCGCGGGCTCGGCCTGAGCTGACCGCGGAGGCATGATGGCGCGCGTCGGGGTGGTCCGCGGCGGCCGGTCGCTGGAAAGACAGTTCTCGCTGGACTCCGGCCACAACGTAGCCACCGCTCTGCGGTCCGCCGGCCACGAGTCCCTCGAGCTGGACGTGGACGAGAACCTGACGCAGTCCCTGCGCGGGATGGACTGCGCATTTGTCGCCCTGCACGGCCGCGACGGGGAGGACGGGACGATCCAGTCGGTCCTGGACGCCTTCGCCATCCCCTACACCGGCTCGGACAGGCTCGCGTGTCACCTCTGCTTCGACAAACCGGTGGCATCCGGGGTCCTCCGCCGGGCCGGCATCGCCACCCCGGACTCCTTCGTCGTGCACGCGGAAGCCGTGCGGCACATGGGCGCCGGCGCCGCCATGGGGGAGGCCGCCGGGCGACTGGGCTATCCGATCGTCGTAAAACCCGCCACACAGGGGAGCGGGCTGGGCGTGGGAGTCGTACGGGAGCCCGAAGAGCTTCCCGCAGCCGCCATGACCGCCTTCAACAACGGCGACCGCATCCTGCTCGAGCGCTTTATCCAGGGGGTGGAGCTTGCGGTCACGGTGCTCCAGGAACCGGGCCGCCGGCCGCGGGCGCTTCCCCCGGTGCAGATAAGCACCGAGGGCGTCTTCGACTTTCGCGCCCGCGTGACACCGGGGGCGGCGACCTACACCTGTCCGGCGGATATTCGTGAGGAACTGCTCGAGGCCGCCTGCGGGGTGGCGGTTTCGGCCTTTGAAGAACTCGGCGCCCGGGACTTCGCCCGCGTAGACCTCATCGTGTCCGAAGAGCGGGGAGCGGTCGTGCTGGAGGTGAATCCCTGTCCGGGACTCACGGAAACGTCCCTGCTTCCACTCGCCGTTCGCGCTTCCGGCGGCTCCTTCGAGGACTTCGCGTCGTCGGTAGTTGACGCCGCCATCGTCCGGGGAGAAGCAGCCCACTAAGGCACTCTAGGTACCTTCACTGCCACTCTGCGTGACTTGAGGGCGCCCGAGCAGCACCGAAGTGATGCGCTCGAGGTCGTCGCGGGAGCCGAAGGATATGACCACCCGTCCCCGGCCACGGCCGACCTCCACCTGAACGACCGTGCCGAAGTGATCCGAAAGTGTCTCCTCCAGGTCCGGGAACTTCCCCCGCCGGCGCTTTAGAGAGGAAGCCGGTCGGTCGGCCCTGGGCTCGCCACTGCGCCGGGCGAGCTCCTCGACCTGACGGACGGTCAGCCCTTCTTCGACGGCCTTCCGCGCCAGGTCCTCCAGCAGTCCCGGGTCCTTGACGGCGAGCAGAGCCCTCGCGTGTCCCGCTGTCAGCAGGTTCTCCGCCAGCAGGGCGCGCACGGACGCGGGCAGGTCCAGCAGGCGCAGGGTGTTGGTGATGTGGACCCGGCTCTTGCCAACGCGACGGGCCACCTCCTCCTGCGTGATCTCAAAGAGGTCGACCAGGTTGCGGTAGGCATGGGCCTCCTCCAGCGGCTGGAGGTCCGAGCGCTGCAGGTTTTCCACCAGGGCTTGTTCGAGCGCGCCGCGGTCGTCCGTCTCCCGTACCAGGGCGGGAATGCGCTTGACCCCCGCCAGGCGAGAAGCCCGGAGGCGGCGCTCCCCCATCAGCAGCTCATACAAACCACCCTCCACCGAGCGCACGACCACGGGTTGAAGTAAACCAAGTTCCTTGATGGACGAGGCCAGCTCCTCCAGCTCCGACTGGACGAACTCCTGGCGCGGTTGGCGTGGGTTGGGGCGAATCTCGTCCACGTCGAGCTCGACTATGCGAGCGTCGGAGGTCGTGGGCAGCAGCGCGCCCAGACCCCGGCCCAATCCCGGACGTCTGCTCATGTCTCCTCCTCGGTCCAATCCTGCGCGGGCTCGTGGTGTCTGACGTCTGCGTCGCCGGCGATCTCGTCCCCGACCGTGACGGCCCCGGCGACTTCCAGGTCGGGTGCGCCAACCGAAGCCTCTACGTGTGGGGGCGAGGACAGTTGCGTCTTCATTTGTGGCTCTGCGCGGTCGCTCTCAGGCTGTCCCGGAGTCGCCTGGAGGGCCCTCTCGTGCCGCGCAGTGTCAGGCTCCCCTCCGAGTGACTCCGCATGTCCCGATCCCGCCTCCGCCGACGGCCGCGGCCCCGCGGTCGCGCTCGAGGGTTCGTGTGCATCGGTAGCTGTGGGCCGGGGACCGTCCGGCGCGCTGATGCTCTCGGATCCTGCGGACGCCTCTACCGGTGGACAGAATCTCGCGGCAAACTCTTCCGCCAGCCAGCGGTAGGCCAGGGAGCCGCGGGACGAGGGGTCGTAGACGATCGCCGGCTGCCCATAGGAGGGCGCTTCCGAGAGCCGCACGCTTCTCGGGATGACCGTGGCGAATACCCGGTCACCGAAATAGGATCTGATCTCGTCCGCGACCTGCTCAGACAGCTTCGTGCGCGCGTCGTACATCGTGAGGACGATGCCGCCGATCTCCAGTGATGGGTTCAGTCCGGTCCGGACGAGCTCGATATTGCGCATGAGCTGGGTGAGGCCCTCCAGCGCGTAGTACTCACACTGCATCGGCACGAGCATCGTATGGGCGGCCGCGAGCGCATTCACCGTCAGGAGGCCCAGCGACGGCGGACAGTCGATCAAGGTGACTTCGTATGCGTCCTCCAACGTATCCAGAGCCACCCGCAGCTTGGTTTCGCGAGAGAATGCGGGCACCAACTCCAACTCGGCCCCCGCCAGGTGGATCGAAGAAGGCAGGATGTCCAGCCTCTCGTAGTCGGTGGACCGCACCACGTCCGCGGGATCGGCTCCCGAGACCACCACGTCGTAGATCGAGGAACTCAGTTCCCTGTGGTCCACGCCCAGGCCGGTGGTCGCGTTCGCCTGGGGGTCGAGGTCGACCAGCAGCACACGATGGCCCAGTTCTGCCAGCGCCGCAGCCAGGTTCACGGCCGTCGTAGTCTTTCCGACGCCACCCTTCTGATTCGCAATCGCGAGTCGCATCCGCGACCTCCCCGGTTCTGCGCTAAGCACCCAACGAGGGCTTGCGCAGCGGTCGGCGCAGCGGCACCCCGGTCCGGCGAGGGTACCGGTCCGGGGTGTCGGAGCTCTTGTCCACGATGATGGCCCATGCAGGCCCCGGTCCGCCAGTAACTTGCAGCCGAACTGTTTGCGGCGTCTCGCCGCCCAGTTCGTGCGCCACCCACGCCAGATTCGGGTCCTCCAGCGCGGAGGGGCCAGCCATGAGCACCGCTCTTCCACCGACCTTCACCAACGGCATGAGCAGCTCGAGCGCTACCGCCGGGGGCGCCAACGCTCTGGCCACCGCTGTCGTGAAGGTGCTGCGTGTGGCTTCATCGCGTCCTACGGCTTCCGCGCGGTCTGCCACTACATGCCACCCGAGCGAAAGTTCGCTCACGACCCGCCGCAGGAATTCGGCTCGCCGCCGTTCCGCCTCCAACAGGACGCCTTCGCGTCTCCAGATCGCGATGACTATCCCCGGGAGCCCGGCCCCCGAGCCCACGTCGACCACGGGGCCATCGGCCACATGCTCGAGCAGGGCGGCCGACTCGGCGATGTGCCTGTCAAGCAGCTTGGGCTCTTCTCGCGGGCCCATAAAGCCCAGCGGGATTGCCCAGTCGGCGAGGAGTTGGACAAACTGCGCCAGGCGTTGTGCATCGTCGGGTGTCGCGTTGTCCACGCCCACGTCCCGAAGAGCGGCCAGCACTGTTTCACGTGTTACCATACGGTGTAACAACTAACGTCCCACGTGGTGTGTGGCAGGGCGCCACGTACAGGTCAGGAGGCGGTCGTGAACGACTTCCAGATCGGCTTCCTCGTGGGAGTGCTGGTGGGGGAAGGCAGTTTCGGGGGTGATGGTCGGCAACCGGCGATCACCGTGCGGATGCACGTGCGGCACGAGGCGATGTTCCGGTATCTCCACCGCCTGGTCGCGGGTTCCAGGCTTTACGGGCCGTACCACCATTCCGGCCGATCCTACTTCCAGTGGCTGATAAGGGGCCAGTCACTGCGCGGCCTGCTGCCGGTCCTTGACAGACACCTGGTCCCCGACCTGGACGAGCACGCCTGGAGGCGCTATGAGGCGATGAAGACGACCTACCGACTTCAGAGCCCGAGCAAGCCTGTCGAGGGGGATTAACCCACTGTACGTGGGGAACTTCTCACTCGCCGCGTCGACCGCCGTCCGATGACCTGCGTCCGCTCTGCCTGCGCTTCCCCTCAGACGGGCGCCCACTCCGACTGCGGCGCCGTTCCCAGTAGGCCTCGACGTCAACCACGACGGATCCCCGCGCCTTGAGCCTGCGCTGGACCCCCGCTCGCACCAGTTCCTGGAGCGCTTCGAGTGTCGCTCCCCCACGTCCGATCAGGATTCCCATGTTCTCCCCGGAGATCTCGATGTACACGGTGCCTCCGGAGACGCGCGTCGCCACTTGTCCATCGAGTCCCATTCGGCCGAGGATTCCCTCGACCATCTCCCTTCCGACCTGCGCCGTCATCTCCTGGTCTTCCGACGCGGCCGGCGGGTCCTCCGTCGCCGGAGCGACGTCGGCGTCACGGCCGTCAACGGGCCCCTGACGTTCGACGGCCGGCGGTGGCGCGAGATCTGCCTCCTGGTCGTCCGATCCCGGAGGTGGGTCCACCTGCGCGGGGCCCGGCGCCTCGAAAGCCGACCGGAAGTCGGGGGCTTCCGTCCTCGGACGGACGCGCACCACAGCGGGCTCCCCGCCCAGTCCGAACAGTCCGCGGGCCCCCTCGTGCACGACCTCTATCTCTACAACGTCCTCCGGCAGCCCTAGTTCGGACAATGCCGCGGCACGGGCCTCATCAACGTTTCGGCCGTCTTTTTCTATCCAGGGCATCGTGAATTCGCTGTCCTTTGCTGCTCAGCGAGTTTTGCGCTTGGCATTCTGATTCTTTCTTTTACCGTTCGTGTTCTTTTTGTTCCGCGCCACTTGGAGTGGCTTGGCCGTAGCGATCTCTTGCGGCGTGGGATTTTTGGGCCCAGGACTCCTTCGCAACATCACCATTTGTTGCGCGAGTTGGTACAGCTGGCTGACCGCCCAGTAAAGAACGAGTCCGGCCGGGACCTGCACCATGATCACCAGAAAAAAGAGCGGCATCATATAGATCATCATCTTCTGCTGCTGCGCGTCTCCGCCCGTGCTCAACTGCTTGGTTGTCACGATACTGGTCAGCGTCATGATGGCCAAAAGCAGCCACCCCGCCGCATGCCTGCCGGCAGGCTGCGTCAGGTTGCCCAGCCCGAGAAAGGGCATCACTTTCACCGTGCGCGCCAGATCCCGGATGGCGAAGTACATCGCGGTGAGAAACGGGGCCTGCGCGATCATGGGGCCGACGCACCCTGCGGGAGAGACCTTTTCTCTCTGGAAAAGAGCCTGCTGCTCCTGGCCCAGACGCATGCGATCTTTTCCGTATTTCTTCTGGAGCCGGTCCATCTCCGGCTTTAGCCGCTGCATCGCCTGGGATGTGCGGATCTGCTTTATGCCCAGCGGTAGCAGCAGCGTGCGCAATATAAGCGTCAATACGATGATGGCCGCGGCCCATTTGTGACCGCCAAGAGACTCGAACATCCCGGCCAATGCTTGGAGGACATCCGCGAATACCTTTACGAAACTATCCCAGGGATTCATGCGTGACGTCCCTTCTTTAAGAGGTGAGAAGTGGTGGTATTCGCAGCCTTGTCTCGGCTGCGCAGGGTGAAAGTCTCCGGAACTTCGTCCACGCCAGGCTCCCGGAGCGGGTGGCAGCGGCCGAGCCTCCGAACGGCGAGATAGATGCCACCCGCGGCTCCGTGGCGCTCGACCGCCGACACCGCGTACTCAGAACAGCTCGGGGAAAACCGGCACCGGGGGGCGAGGGAGGGTGATATCCCCTTCTGGTACACGTGTATCAGGAAGAGCACCATCCGTTGCTGCAGGCTCATCTCGTGCCGCCCTCTGATCCTGTTCGCGCCCGTCCCAGGGCGTCACCGAGCTCGGTCCTCAGCTCGGCCGGCTCGACTGCCGCGGCCCGTGGCCTCGCCACCACCACTACGTCCGCCGGCTCTTCTGAGTCACTGGACAGGGATCGTGCCGCCTCTCGAAGAACCCTTTTGACCCGGTTCCTCTGGACGGCGCCTCCGACGCGCCTCGAGACGGCGAAGCCGAATCGCGGCGCGCCCGATCCCTCGTCCCGAAGCGAATAGTACAAGACCAGGCAGGACCCGGACACGGCGCGGCCGGCCCGGATCACCCCCTGGAAGTCCTGCGAGCGCCTGAGACGTTGCGCTCGCCTCATACCGCCAGCTGCTGCCTGCCTTTCGCCCGTCTGCGGCGGAGAATCGCGCGGCCCCCGGGTGTGCGCATGCGCTTGCGGAAGCCGTGGGTCCGCTGGCGCCGGCGGTTGTGTGGCTGGTAGGTCCTCTTCATGACAATCCTGTGAATCCTCTGTTGGACGAAGGGTGCCGCGAGCAGGCTACATGAAGCGAAACCGCAGGTCAAACGCGCATTGACCGCCTGGTTGCGGGAGGGCTAAGATGCGCCTCGCTCGTGTGAGCGAAGGCGGCCCCAGAGGGCCGTCTTTTGTTTTTCCGCAACTGTATCCACACCTGTGGAAGGTGGTGTGGATAACCGGATGAACGCCCAAGGGAGTGGTCTGATTTGCCGGCGACAACAGCGCAAGACGTTTGGCAGGAGTGTCTGACGGTCGTCCGCGACCGTCTGTCCACCGCCGCATCCAGAGCCTGGTTCGAAGAGACCCACCCGCTGACGATGACCGACAGCGTCATCACGCTGCGGGCCCCCCATAGGTTCGCAAAGGAATGGCTGGAGCAGCGGTACTCGGGAGTCCTTCAGGACGCGGTGTCCCGCGCTGCCGGGAGGCCTCTGCACATCGAGATCGTGACGCCGGCCGGGGGAGTGGCCGTCCAGGCGCCGGCCCCTCTGCCCGCTCCGGTGGTCCAGCGTGAACCCGAGGCGGCTCCTGAGCTCAGTCCTCAGTACTCGTTTGAGAACTTTGTCATCGGGGCGTCGAACCGATTCGCCCACGCGGCCGCCCTGGCTGTGGCCGAGGCTCCCGCGAGCGCTTACAACCCTCTATTCGTCTATGGGGGCGCAGGTCTAGGCAAGACCCACCTCATGCACGCCATAGGCCGGCACACAAAGCAGCTGTACCCGCACCTGAAGGTGGAGTACGTGTCCTCCGAAAAGTTCATGAACGACTTCATCAACGCGATCAAGTCCGACCGCAGGCTCGCGTTCCAGCAGCGTTACCGGGAAAGCGACCTCCTTTTGATCGACGACATCCAATTTCTCGAGAACAAGGAGACGACGCAGGAGGAGTTCTTCCACACGTTCAACGCGCTGCACAACGCAAACCGCCAGATCGTCATCTCATCGGACCGGCCCCCCAAAAAGATGGCCACGCTGGAGGACCGGCTGAGGTCGCGGTTTGAGTGGGGGCTGATCACCGACATCCAACCCCCGGACCTGGAGACGCGCGTGGCCATCCTGCGGCGGAAAGCCGAGGACAAGCGCCTTTCCGTGCCGGAGGACGTCCTGGACTACATCGCCTCAGGGGTCGAGGACTCGGTCCGGGAGTTGGAGGGGGCGCTGATACGGGTCATCGCCTACGCCTCTCTCAACGGCACCCAGGTCACCGTCCAGCTCGCGGAGGAGGTCCTGAGCCATCTGTTCCCGTCTTCGGGAGCCGAACCCGTCCGGGTGGACACGATCATGGCCGAGACGGCCGCCTACTTCGGTCTGGGCGTGGACGATCTGCGCTCCCAGAACCGCTCAAAGTCCCTCGTGCACGCAAGGCAGATCGCGATGTACCTCGTACGGGAGCTGACCGACCTGAGCCTTCCGAAGGTGGGGGAGATGTTCGGAGGACGCGACCACACGACAGTTCTGCACGCCGTGAAGAAGATCGCCGCCGTGATCGGGGAGAAGAGGCTTGTGTATCACCAGATCCAGGACCTGACCACCCGCATCAAACGGCGCAGCGGCACCTAGGGACAGGCTGGGGACCGACGGTGGGGCTAACTCGGATGGCTGACGGGCGTGAACAGCTTGTCATTGCGCGTCCCGATACTGTCCACACCCCCGGCAGGCCTTCCCACGTGCACAGGAGCAGGGTTACGAACAGCATCCACAGCACCTACTGCTACTCCTACCAGATATCTCTGTAAAAGCAGAAGAACGAACCGGAGGCCCACAGATGAAGCTCATCGCCCCGAAAGACGAACTGGCACGCGCACTTCAGACGGTTCTGCGAAGTGTCGGAGCGAGAGCCGGAATTCCGGCGTTGTCCGGTGTCCTGATGGAGCTCACCGACGCAGACCTCACGCTTACGACAACCGACCTGGAGCTCACCACCCGGGTCCGGATGCCACTTTCGGGGGAAGCCGGCAGCGTGGTCGTGCCTGCCCGGTACCTCGCGGAGATCGTCAGGAACCTCAGGTCCGAGGACGTCGAGTTCGTGTCCGACAACGGGACGCTGCGGATCACCGGAGGCCGCGCCAAGTTCAGCCTCCGCACCCTGCAGGCCGAGGACTTCCCGAAAACGGAGATCGCCGAGGAGGCCCACAGGCTGTCGGTGCCGGCGGAGTTGTTCGCCACGGCGCTGGCCCAGGTGGCTCCTGCGGCATCGCGCGACGAGACCCGGCCGATCCTCACCGGCGTGCTGTTTGAGGGCGATGAGTCGGAGCTGCGCCTAGTGGCGACGGACTCCTACCGGTTGTCGCTTCGCAGGATCCCGATCCAGGGCGCGGCTCAGACGAAGCTGCTTGTCCCCGCACGGGCGGTCGTCGAGGTGGCGAAGATCGCTACTGACGGTGACGTCACCATCGAGGTATCCGGGTCGCAGGTCCGCTTTGAGGCCGGGAACGTATCGATCTCCAGCCGGCTGATCGAAGGCGAGTTCCCCGAGTACAGGAAGCTGCTTCCCACGGACCTGCCGAACCGCCTGCAGATCTCGAGATCCCGGCTCATCGAATCGCTGAGGCAGGTGTCGGTGATGGCACAGGATGCCACTCCCGTGTTCGTGGACCTCGATGAGGGACGTATTCGGCTGCACTGCACCCCTCAGGGTCTCGGAGAAGCCGACATCGACATCGAGGGCGACTACACGGGGGAACCGGTCAGGGCGGCGTTTAACGCCGCATACCTCGAAGCCGGCGTGTCTGCCGTGGAGACCGAGGAGATTCGGCTGGAGTTGTCGGACCCGCAAAGGCCCGTCATCGTCCGCGGAACCGACAACGACGACTTCCGCTATCTGCTCATGCCGATCCGGGTGGGCTGAGGCAACAGGCGAGCCAGGGGCGTGTGGGATGGCCATCTCGCTTCTGCGGCTCTGGAAGCTGCGGTCATACGAAGAAGCCGAGTTCAAGCCTTCCCCCAGCACGACGCTGGTCCTGGGGTTCAACGGAGCGGGTAAGAGCAGTCTCATCGAGGCCACGGCTCTTTTCGCGACGCTGTCGTCGCCGCGGACCAGCCATCTGGCTCAACTCGTCAAGGACGCACAGCCTGAGGGCGGAGCGCGCCTCGAGACGTCGTCGGGCAGCGAGCTCGAATTCCGGATCAGAGGGGGACGTGCGCTTCTGCGGGCTCAGGGTTCCGGCGTCGCCGCCAAGAACTTCCTCGGCCGGTTCCGCGCTGTTGTATTCGGACCTGAAGACCTCGACCTGGTCAGAGGAGAACCCGACCTTCGCCGGCGGGCGCTCGATGACCTACTGACCCAGTTGCGGCCCTCTTACCGCGCGCTGCGATCGGACTACGACCGGGCTCTGCGCCAGCGCAACGCGGCGCTGAGACAGGGCGCCGCGCTCGAAGCAGCGATGTTTGACGCGCCTCTGGCCGCGACGGGAGCCCAGATACTCGATGCCCGTCGCAGGCTCATCTCCGACTTGGCGCCGGCAGTGACGGACCTTTACGAGCTCCTTTCGGGAGCCGGGACGGCGACGGTCAGGTATCGCAACTCAACCACCGAACACGAGTTGTCCGGGCACGATCTAGAAGCCCACCTGCTGGAGGTGTACTCGTCGACGATCCAGGTGGACCTTGAGCGGGGGACTACGAGAGTCGGCCCCCACCGCGACGACCTGGAGATCGAGGTGGACGGACTGGCGGCGAGGTCGTACTCGTCACGCGGGGAGCAGAGATCCGCCGCGCTGTCCCTGCGCCTGGCCGAGTTGCGCCTGCTGGAGGACCCGGTGCTGCTGCTAGACGATGTCCTGTCGGAACTGGACCCCGATCGCCGGGCCCGCGTGTTCAAGGTGGTGGGAGAGTGCCAGGTGATCCTGACGGCCACCGACCCCGCGTCCGTGCCGGAATCGGCTCCGGTCGACTCGGTGTGGCGGGTTTCGGAGGGCCGGCTTCATGAGGCGGCTTGACGGCCTGGGGCCGGCCGCATGAGGTGGGATGACTCGAGCTCCCCCAACGTTTCCAGGCTCAGAGGCGGACACCTCACAAGGCTGTCGGACGCCCTCCCGAGGGCACTGGACCGGTCCGCCCCCAAGGGCCTGTGGACAGAGGCCCGTCTGCGGAAGGCGTGGCGCCAGGCGGTTGGAGCCGACGTCGCGGACCACGCCCAGGTGCACCGGCTCAGGGGGACGACGCTGGAGGTTCGGGTCGATGCGGACTCCTGGGCGACCGAGCTGACCTATCTGTCCCAGGTTGTGCTTCAGAAACTCAACGAAGTCTGCGGTCCCGGTACGGTCACCGAGTTGACCGTCCGGCGCTCCCGACGGCGCTGACGCCTACCCCTCCTCCTCCTCGGACTCCCCCGACAGGATGGGGGCCGCCGACGCAACCGTCTGTCCGGTGTCGAGGTTCATGATGCGGACTCCCGTGGCGTCGCGCCCCTGCGAGGAGATACCGCGGACCGGCATCCGCACCGTCACGCCTCCGGACGAGATGGCGATGATCTCGTCGTCCAGCCCGACCATGAATGCAGCCACGACATAGCCCTTCGTTGCGGTGAGCTTGATGCCCCGCACTCCCTGGCCCCCGCGGCCTTGGCGGCTGAACCGGTCCAGCTGGGTCCGCTTTCCGAAGCCGGCCTCCGTGACCACGAGGATGCTCGTGTCGTCGCGGGCCACGTCGCACGAGACCACCTCGTCGGCGGCCTTGAGCCTCATGCCCCGGACTCCGGCGGCGTCGCGCCCCATGGAGCGGACCTCCGACTCGTTAAAGCGTATGGCCATGCCGTTGCGGCTGACCATGAAGATGTTTTCGTCGCCGCGGGTCTTGATCACACGGACGAGCTCGTCGCCGCGCTTGAGGCTGATGGCGATAAACCCCTCGCGCCGGCTCTTGTCGTACTCCTGCAGCGCGGTCTTCTTCACCTGGCCCTTTTTGGTCGCAAAAAACAGGAACCGGCCGGCCTCGAAGTCGCGCGTCTCGATGACCGCCTCGATGCGCTCGTCCGGCGACAGGGGCAGAAGGTTGATCGCGGCCGTTCCGCGTGCCGTGCGGTCCTTCATCGGGATCTCGTGTACGCGGAGCCTGAACACGCGTCCGCGGTTGGAGAAAAGCAGCAGGTAGGAGTGGGTGCTGGTGTAGATGATGTCCGTCACCAGGTCTTCTTCTTTGAGCTTGGCCCCAGCGACGCCGCGCCCCCCGCGCCCTTGGGTTTTAAAGGCGCCGGACTGCACGGTCTTGATGTAGCCGGCCTTGGTCATCGTGACGACGACCTGCTCGTCGGTGATGAAGTCCTCGATGCTCATCTCGCCCGGGTCGAAAGTGATCTCAGTGCGACGGGGCGATGCGAATCGACGTTTGATCTCCGCCAGCTCGTCCTTGATGACTCCGCGGAGCTTGGCCGGGTCCGCAAGAATCGACTCCAGCTCGGCGATCGTGCGCCGCAACTCGGTCAGCTCGTCCTGGAGCTCCGCCCGCGCCAGCCGGGTCAGGCGGGCAAGCGTGGTGTCCAGAATGTAGTTGGCCTGGGCTTCCGAGAAGTCGAAGGGGACGGCCATCAGGCCGTTTCGGGCCGCCTCGCGGTTCTCCGAGCCCCGGATGAGCGTGATGATCTCGTCGATCATGTCCAGGGCCTTCAGCAGCCCCTCCACGAGGTGGGCCCGGTCCCGCGCCTTTCGGAGGCGGAACTGCGTCCGCCGCGTAACGACGTCCACCTGGTGCTCGACGTAGGCCGTGAGCGACTGGGCCAGGTTGAGGGTTCGCGGCACCCCGTCCACCAGCGCGACCGTGTTGACGCCGAACGTGGCCTGCATCGGCGTGTGTTTGAACAGGTTGTTGAGGACCACGTTGGCGTTGGCGTCGCGCTTCAGCTCGATGACCAGCCGCGTCTTGCCTTTCGCCGACTCGTCGTTGACGTTGCGGATGCCGTCGATCTGCTTTGCCAGCGCGAGCTCCGCGATCTTGCCGCCGATCGACCCGGTGCTGGTCTGGTACGGGATCTCCGTCACGACGATGGACGTGCCGCGTTTGTCCTCGGTGATTTCGGCCCGGGCCCGCATCCGGACGGACCCGCGTCCGGTCCTGTAGGCGTCCAGGATCCCGGCCCTGCCCAGGATGAGCGCGCCGGTGGGGAAGTCCGGACCCTTTACGAACGCCATGAGGTCGTCCGGGGTGGCCTCGGGGTTGTCGATCAGGTGGACGGTGGCGTCGACGATCTCCGTCAGGTTGTGGGGAGGGATGTTCGTCGCCATTCCAACCGCGATCCCCTGGCTGCCGTTGACCAGCAGGTTCGGGAACCGCGACGGCAGGACCGTGGGCTCCTTGAACTCACCGGTGTAGTTGTCCACGAAGTCGACGGTCTCCTCGTCGATGCCCTCCAGCATCTGGTTGGCCAGCTGGGCCAGCCGGGCCTCGGTGTACCTTTCGGCGGCGGGCGGGTCGTCGGGGGAGCCGAAGTTGCCGTGGCCGTCCACCAGCGGGTGCCGGAGGCTGAAGTCCTGCGCCATCCGTGCCAGCGCGTCGTATATCGCCGACGGGCCGTGTGGGTGGTACTGCCCCATGACGTGACCGGTGATCCGGGCGCATTTCATGTGCGCCTTGTCGGAACGAGCCCCGACGGTCTGCATTCCGTAGAGGATCCGGCGGTGGACGGGCTTCAGGCCGTCGCGGGCGTCCGGCAGGGCGCGCTGGACGATGACCGACATGGAGTAGTCCAGAAAGGACCGCTCCATCTCCTCCTGTATCTCGATGGGCTCGATGAGACCCAGAGAGCTCGCGTCACCCGCGCCGTTGGGCGAGTCGCCGTTGCCACCGCGCACCCTACGGCTCATATGTCCAGGAACCTGACGTCCTTGGCGTTGGTGACGATGAAGTGCTTGCGCGCCTCGACGTTCTCGCCCATAAGTACGGCGAACACCTCGTCTGCCAGCGCAGCCTGCTCGACGTCGACGCGCAGCAGCGTCCTGCGAGAGCGGTCCATCGTCGTCACCTCGAGCTCCTCGTGGTCCATCTCCCCGAGACCCTTCAGGCGGGCGAACTCTTCTTTGTGCTTGGGGTGCTCCTCCAGGAACCTGACTTTGGCCTGGTCGTCCTTGAGATAGACCCGCTCCTTGCCCACGATCGTGGAGTACAGCGGGGGCTGGGCGATGTAGACGTAACCGGCCTCGAACAGCGGCTTCATGTGCCTGAAAAACAGTGTCAGCAGCAGCGTCCGGATGTGGGACCCGTCGATGTCGGCGTCTGTCATGAGGACGACCTTGTGGTATCGCGCCTTGGCGACGTCGAAGTCCTCTCCCACGCCGGCCCCTATCGCCGCTATCAGCGCTTGTACCTCGGCGTTTTTGAGCATCCGGTCCAGGCGGGCGCGCTCGACGTTGAGGATCTTGCCGCGGATGGGAAGGATCGCCTGTGTGGCCGGGTCCCGGGCCTTGACGGCGGAGCCGCCGGCGGAGTCGCCCTCGACGATGAACAGCTCAGCCCTGTCTGGCGGCGTGCCGGAGGCGCAGTCGCGGAGCTTGTCGGGCATTCCCGCGCCCTCCAGCGCCGACTTGCGCTGGATCAGCTTGCGGGCCTCCTGGGCGGCGACGCGGGCCCTGGCCGCGGTGACCGACTTGTTCAGAACCTGGCGAGCTTCTGTCGGGTGCTCCTCGAGCCACAGCGCGAGCTTCTCAAAAGTCGCCCGTTCCACCAGCGACCTGATGCTGACGTTGCCCAGCTTCGCCTTTGTCTGGCCCTCGAACTGGGGCTCTCGCAGCTTCACCGACACGATCGCCGTCAGCCCTTCGCGGATGTCGTCGCCGAGGAGGTTGAGGTCCTTTTCCTTGAGCAGGCCCTTTTCACGGGCGTAGCGGTTCACGACGTTGGTCAGGGCTTTCTTGAATCCCTCCTCGTGCATCCCGCCCTCGCCGGTCTCAATGCCGTTGGCGAAGGAGTGGATGCCCTCGTTGTAGCCGGTGTTCCACTGCAGGGCGACCTCGACCTCCTGCTCGGTCTCGGCCTGCTCGAAGTGCGCCACTTTCCGGAAAAGGGCTTCCTTGGCGGCGTTGAGATGACGGACGAAGTCGACGATCCCGCCCGTGTACCGGTAGACCTGCTCCTTGACCTCGGCCCCCTCGCGCTCGTCGCGGAACCGGATCTCCAGGCCCTTGTTCAAAAAGGCGTAGGTCTGCAGGCGCTCCAGCACGGTCGTCGCGCGGAACTCGATCCCCTCGGACTGGAAGATGGCCGGATCGGGCCAGAAGCTGACGGAGGTGCCGGTCCGGCCCCGGGGTGCGGGACCTGTCACCTCGAGCTTGGTCTTGGGGCGGCCGCCGTTGACGAACTCCATCCGGTGGCGGTTTCCGTCCAGGGAGGAATCGATCTCCAGGACCAGGCGGGTGCTGAGTGCGTTCACGACCGAGACACCGACGCCGTGCAGACCTCCGGACACCTTGTAGCCGTCGCCGCCGAACTTGCCGCCGGCGTGCAGTGTGGTCAGCACGATCTCGGCCGCCGACTGCTTGGGGTTCTGTGGGTGGGGGTCCACCGGGATGCCCCGTCCGTTGTCGGAGACGCGTGCGCCCCCGTCGGCGAGCAGGGTCACGTCAATGCGCGTGCAGTATCCGGCCATGGCCTCGTCCACCGAGTTGTCCACGACCTCCCGGACGAGCTCGTGCAGGCCCTTGAGGCCGGTGGATCCGATGTACATCCCGGGGCGCTTTCGGACCGGCTCGAGGCCCTCCAGGACCTGGATGTCCTTGGCGCCGTACGACCGGCCGCCGTTGCCGGTGGAGCGGATGTCGCGTTCTGTACCCCGGGGCGTTTTGGGCGCGTCAGCCATGAAGATCTCGTCTTTCTCGGACGGCGGGAGCCGGGGCTCCCGAGGGACACGAAACCGCAGGTCAGAGGCGGTTTTTACTGCTGAACAACTATACCATGCGGCACCGTCAAAAACCGCGTGCAGCCGGAGGCGGACGGGCACCTTCGCGACGGCCTCCAGGCCCGCGGCGTCAGGAACCGGCAGCGGGCTCGGGAATATGCTGCGACGGTCGCGGGAGGCAGGCACAGTGGCCTCCCGGTCACCGATGGAACCCATGAGCTACGAGCTGATCGAGCACACGGCCGACGTGGGCCTGGAGATCCGCGCGCAGGGGCTCGACGAGCTGTTCGAAGAGTCGGCCCGGGCGCTGCTTTCAGTCATGGGCGAGGTCCGCGGGGAGCCGGCGATAACCCAGCGGGTGGAGCTGGACGGGCCGGATGCCGAGGCCTTGCTCGTAGATTGGCTGTCCGAGCTGCTGTACCTGTTCGAGGTCCGCGCCTTTGTCCCCGTGAGCATCCGGGCCCGAATCACGCCGGCACCCGATCCGGACCGGGCATGGCGGCTGGAGGCGGACATGTCCGGCTGCGACGCCTCCGGGTTCGTGCAGCACGGACCGGCGGTAAAGGCGGTTACCTACCACGGCATCCAGGTGACGGTGTCCGATTCGGGAGCCTCGGCGCGGGTATACCTCGACGTATGACTGTCACAGAGGTCAGCCGCCACGTCTGGGAGATCCCCGCCACGGGGGGGATGCGGGTCCCCGGCCGCATCTTCGCCTCAACGGCCCTGCTGGACAAGGCCCGCGAGGACAAGGCCCTGGAGCAGGTGTCCAACGTGGCGCATCTTCCCGGCATCGCCGGCTACTCGTTCGCGATGCCGGACATCCACTGGGGTTACGGCTTCCCGATCGGAGGCGTGTGCGCCACCGATGTGGACGCCGGCGGTGTCATCTCCCCGGGGGGAGTCGGCTTCGACATCTCGTGCGGGGTTCGCCTGGTCCGCACCGACGTAGCCGTGGCCGACGTCCGGCAACGGGTGGACGACCTGGTCCGCGAGCTCTCTCGGATCCCGCGCGGCGTGGGCGGCAAGGGGCTGATGCCCCTGGACGGCAAAGGGATGCGGGAGGTGCTGTCTGAAGGGGTCGGCCTGCCGTTGCGCCGGGGGGTCGGCTGGCAGGAGGACGTCGAGGTCTGCGAGGACCACGGGGTCCTGCGCGAGGCCGACCCGGACGCCGTCTCGGCCAAGGCCATCGAGCGTGGCGCAAACCAGCTCGGCTCCCTGGGCGCTGGGAACCACTTCGTGGAAGTCCAGGTTGTGGACAAGATCCACGATGCGGTGGCCGCGGAGCGGTTCGGACTGGGCGCCGGACAGGTGGTGCTCATGATCCACTGCGGATCGCGTGGGGTGGGACACCAGGTCTGCACCGACGAGGTGCGCAACATGGACCGCGCCATGCGCTCCTACGGCATCGAGGTCCCCGATCGACAGCTGGCCTGTGCCCCTGTGAAGTCGCCGGAGGGACAGCGGTACATGGCGTCCATGGCCGCTGCCGCCAACTACGGACGGGCGAACCGCCACGTGCTCACGGACGCGGTGCGCAAGGCCTTTGAGCGCAGCTTCAGGTCCTCCGCGCAGGACCTCGGGATGCACGTCGTCTACGACGTCTCGCACAACCTGGCCAAGATCGAGCAGTACGAGGTGAACGGGCGCACCCGGACGCTGTGCGTGCACCGCAAGGGAGCTACCCGCGCGTTCGGCCCCGGGCACCCAGAGCTGCCGGACAGGTACCGTGACCTGGGACAACCGGTGATGGTCCCCGGAAGCATGGGGACCGCGTCCTTCGTTCTGGTTGGCACAGAGTCCGGACGCGATCTCGCCTGGTGGTCCACTTGCCACGGAGCCGGACGGATGATGTCCAGGAAGGCGGCAGTGAAGCGCATGGACGGACGGGATCTGCAGCGCCAGTTGAGAGGCGAAGGGATCATCGTGGTCGCCCAGCAGGCGAGGCTGCTGGCGGAGGAGGCTCCCTATGCGTACAAGGACGTCTCCGAGGTCGTGAAAGTGTGTGAGGAGGCCGGGCTGTCCAGGACCGTGGCGCGCATGCGCCCGATCGCCGTGGTGAAGGGATGACTGTCGAGACCCGGGTGCTGGCCGAGCGGCGCGTCCTGCGGAACATCCAGCCTATGTCGGCGGCCAAGGTGGCGCTCGCGCTTGGGCTCACCCTGGCGGCGATCGGGCTCGTCGGGTTCATCGCGCTGTTTCTGCTCGGTGCCGCGTCCGGTGCCCTTCGCAGCGTCGAGCAGTTCATCATCAGCATGGGGGCCGAGCCCAACTACCGGCTGGGGTTTCTCGACTTCCTGGTCCCGTACCTGATCGTGAGCATGGTTCTGACCGGCCTGCTAACGCTGCTCGCGGCCCTGTCCGCTCTGCTGTACAACATCCTCGCCGACGTCGTCGGCGGCATCGAGGTCGTGGTCCGGGAGCGATGATCATCAGGCAGTAGCATTGCGGTCGCACCGGGGGCCTGTAGCTCAGGCGGTTAGAGCGCAGCTCTGATAAAGCTGAGGTCGGTGGTTCGAGTCCACCCAGGCCCACCCCGTGCCGGCTCGAGATGTCCTCGTGATACCTCGCCTGCCCCCTCGTCATGAACCCCGAAGAAACCCTTTTGCACCTGAACGCCACTGCTGACGCCAAATGGCGTTTGATGGGCGCGCTCGAGGGTGGCTCCACCGGAGCGGCTCTGGCCCTTGTGGACGACACGGGTCGTCGAGGGGTCCTGAAGAGCCATCACGCCAGGGCCCAGGCGGAGCTCGACGAGGCGGCACAGGCGGTGGCACAAGCTCTGAGCCGAGGATGGCCGGCCGCTGCGTGGCTGGCCTGGGGCGTCGCGGGGACCGTGGGTTACGTGGTGCTCGATTGGTCGGAAGGCGACCCAGCAGAGTCCCTGTCCGACGGGCAGAGTGATGCGCTGGAACGTGCCGTGGAAGCGCAAGCCGGGATTGGCCGAGGCCGCGATCGTCTCTTCGACTGGTCGGGCCACTTCGAGCGGATCGTCCACCCCGACTCGGGGCTGCACGCCAAGTGTCTCGGGTTCTCGAGTGCGACCCAAGAGCTGTCCCGCGCGCTTGTCCGGGCCTGTGAGGGACACCTGCTCCCACCGCTGTCGCGCGACGACCTGGTGCATGGCGACTTCGCCACCGACAACGTCCTGGTCGCCGGCGATTCGGTGAGCATCATCGACACGCAGTCTGCCGGGCGCGGCACGCGAGTCATCGACCTGACGACCATGGGTGTCCACTGTCTGGCATGGGAGCAGGGGAGAGATACGGCCGTACGGTTCCTGGACAGGGCCGTGCACGTTGGCGGCTTCGGCGAGGCCGTGCGGTGTGCTTCCGGCAGGGCGTTGATCGCCGTGTGTCATGCCATCGACCACTACCCCCATTACGCCGATACCCTCACCTCCCGGCTCCGTGGCCTCGCGGATCTCCTCGTCTCGCGGCGCTGAAAGGGCCCCGCACCGAGCAGCTCCCAAGGACTGCCGCAGCCGCCACGCCGTATCTTCTAAGGGAGGAAAGGTCCGCGATATGGCTCGTAAGAGGAAATGGTTCCTGCTGGGCATACTCGGCGCCGTTGCCGGCATGGCCATGAAGCTCGTTCGCGGGCGCCGTGAGGAGTACGCGCAGCTCGGCCTGTGGGAAACGCCGCAGCCCGAGCCCGAGAGGTCCGGAGCTTCGTAACAAGCACGTTTCTCGGGGATGTAGCTCAGTTGGTAGAGCGCCGGCTTTGCAAGCCGGAAGTCACCGGTTCGAGTCCGGTCATCTCCACCGGAAAGATCGCAGGTCAGCGCGTCGCATACGCGCGTAGGCCCCCTCCGAGGAGGGGGCCGAACCGATCCCATGCCGCGAAAAAGGCGCGTTCTGCCTCAGTTCTGCGCGACGGTGATCGGCACCACGGCCGCTTCGGTGGCCGATGATCCGGCGGCAGCGAGTGGAGGGAATGAACGCGACCGAGTTGGCTGGCACCCAATGCACGAGCAGCTGTCCGAGCCTCGTGCGCCCCTCCTGCTTCGCTAGGCCGAGGGTCGAATCATGAACGTCCCCCGCGTTGACCGACCGATATCTCCCATCTGGGAGATGTTCAGGCTGGGCTCAGGTCGCATCCTGCACCCATGGTTCAACGACCGCGCGAGCTGCGAGAATCCCCTGAGGGCCGGCTTGCCGGCCCCGTTCAGTGGGGGGTGAAGGCGGTGGGACGCGGTGACTTCGTATTGCCAGTCGGCACGGTCACGCTCCTACTCCTTGACGTCGAAGGGTCGACGAGAGCGTTCGAGCAGGCGCCGGAAGCGGCCACGGAGGCGATGGTCCGGCTCCACAGGGCGATCGCCGACGCCGTCGGAAGCCACGGCGGTGTCCAGCCCGTCGAGCAGGGCGAGGGCGACAGTGCGCTTGCCGCCTTCGCCCGGGCATCCGATGCGGTGGCGTGCGCCCTCACGATCCAGCGAAACCCGGACGTCGACCTGCGAGTTCGGATCGGCCTGCACACCGGTGAGGTCCAGCTTCGCGACGAAGGCAACTACATCGGTCTAACGATCAACCGCTGCGCGCGCATCCGCGATCTCGGTCACGGCGGCCAGGTACTGCTGTCGCGCACGACGCGCGATCTCGTCGTCGACCGTCTCCCGGGCGACGCATCGGTGCGGGAGATGGGCACTCATCGTCTTCGCGATCTCGCACGCCCCGAGCTGATCTTCCAACTCTGTCATCCAGCACTCGACGCAGAGTTCCCACCATTGCGCTCGCTCGACGCGACGCCAAACAACCTTCCTGCCCAGCTCACGAGCTTCATCGGACGCGACGACGAGCTCGTCCAGCTTGGGAAGCTGATTGCGGAAACGCGCTTGCTGACAGTGACCGGCGGAGGTGGATGTGGAAAGACTCGCCTTGCCCTTCACGCTGCCGCGGACGCGATCGACGCCTACCCCGACGGCGAGTGGTTCGTCGACCTCGCGCCGCTCTCCGATCCCGAGCTCGTAGTGCCCACGCTGGCGGCCGTCCTCGGCATCAAGGAGGCGCCCGGACGCGACTGGGTTGACACGATCGCGCAACGCCTCTCCAGCCAGCGCGCGCTCGTGATCCTCGACAACTGTGAGCACGTCGTCGCCGCATCCGCCGAGCTCGCCGACGGGCTGCTCCGTTCGTGCCCGGGGGTGACCGTGCTGGCGACGTCGCGCGAGCCGCTGGGCGTCGACGGCGAGGTGACGTGGCGCGTACCCAGTCTCACCGTTCCCGACGAGCGATCGACGCTCGCAGTCGAAGCGATGGCGGCGTCCGACGCCGTGCGTCTGTTCATCGACCGCGCCACGCGTGCACGCCCGAACTTCGCGGTGACCAACGAGACCGCGCCGGCGGTGGCGGAGATCTGCCAGCGTCTCGACGGCATCCCGCTGGCGATCGAGCTCGCCGCCGCCCGCGTCCGCGTCTTGTCGCCACAACAGATCGCCGCCGGTCTGAACGACCGCTTCCGGATGCTGGGCGCGGGGGCACGAACGGCGGT
>DATLNZ010000155.1 GCA_035536535.1 Actinomycetota bacterium
GGTTCTCGTCAGGTGGTAGTCAGCGACGCCGGAAGCGTGACCGGTCATCAAGTCTGCGGTGCCGCGAGCGTGAATCTTCACGTGTCCGGTCCAGGTCCCAGTGAAGACTGCCGAGGTTTCACATTCCGATGTGCCGCTGAACGGGTCGTAGGTACCCACGCATACCAGCGGTTGGTACGCGCTGCCGGAGGCACGCTCGTTGGCGGCGGCCGCAGGGGCGAGCTGGATCATGGCGAGCAAGAAGATCGAAAGTGCGGCCGCCGTCTTGACGGTGGGCCGGCGCCGCAACGTATTCGCCTGCCTGTGAATCATGATTCGCCTCCTGGCCGGGTCCTGATCAAGCGTTCTTCCTTCGGCTCCAATCTCCTTCCTGCGGAGGATGGGGGAAGATGACAGCTCGGACGACGCGAGGGGGGACCATGGGGGACAAGCTGACGTTCGTGCCGGGACAGCCTGCGTGGGCCGACCTGGGGACACCGGACCTGGGGGCGGCAACGAGGTTCTACGGGCAGCTGCTTGGATGGACAGTGGAGAGCGGCGGGCCGGATGCAGGCGGCTACGCGATGGGGAAGCTGGACGGCGACGACGTCGCGGGGTTCGGTCCCCAGCAAGGTGGCGGCAAGCCCTACTGGACCCCGTACTTCGCCACGCCGGACACCGACGCGACGGCGGCAGCGGTCAAGGACGCCGGCGGACAGGTCATGGTGCCGCCCATGGACATCTTCAGCGTGGGCCGTATGGCGATGTTCACGGACCCCGAAGGCGCCACGTTCTCGGTCTGGGAGGCCAAGGACCACCACGGCGCAGACCGCATCCAGGCCCCCGGAGCGATCACTTGGTTCGAGCACTACACGCGGGACGCCACGGCCACGAGGTCGTTCTACGAGTCGGTCTTCGCGTGGACGTGCAAGGAGTCGTCCATCGGAGGCGGCAACTACACCGAGTTCCGTCCCGTGGGCCTGGACAGGGACTTCGGCGGGATCATGCAGATGGGGGCCGAGTTTCCGCAGGAGGTACCTGCGCACTGGCTGGTGTACTTCGGGACGAACGACTGCGACGCTTCTGCCGCCAAGGCCACGGAGCTGGGCGGCAAAGTCGTCCACGGGCCCCAGGACATCTCCGGAGTGGGCAGGTTCGTCGTCCTGGAGGACCCGCAGGGGGCCGTGTTCGCGCTCGTCTCGTGGGGTGCGTAGGGTCTAGGATCCCCATCAGTGGTCTTGCCCGCTGATTGCGAACCGGCCGGGGTCGAGGTAGCGAGGGGGGCTGGGAGTGGCTAGGGGCGGAGTGGGTTCAGTGCGTGGGCGGCGGGGGTCGCTGCTGCTCGTGGTTGTCTTGGCTGCCGGTTCTCTCGTTGCCGCGGCCGGTCCAGTTGTGGCTGATGTGTCCGCGGTGCGAGGGGAAGCCTACGGTTACTTCAGCCTCGTCAGGCTGTACGACGGGGATGCTGAGTCTCGGGGACCCGCGCCGGTCGTGACTCTCGCGCCGGATGCTTCCAACAGCCCTCAGATGGCCAATGCGACGAGCGGACTCGTCCAGTATGGGTCCGCGACTTTCTTCTCGACAGGCCCGATTGATGTCGCCACCCAGGGGGCGCTCGGTCCGGCGGGGTCGGTTACCAGCTCGACGAGCATCTCGGGCATCAACGTCTCCGGAACGGAGGAGGTTCTCACCGCCTCTTCGGCGTCCAGCATGTGCACCGTGTCCGAGGCGGGCGCGGAAGGGTCGACGACGATCGTCGACGGTGTGCTTCGAGTCTCCGAGGGCACCCCGAACCCAGGTGACGAAGTCTATGTCGGCGTACCGACCAGCCCGATCGCGAACACGACCTTCAACGGATCGACTGAGAGCACTGGGGATACCTTCCAGTACATCTTCAACGAGCAGGTTGTGAATCCCGACGGCTCGCTCACCGTCTACGCCGGCCACCTGCGGCTGCTCGGCCCCAATGCCGTGGGTGAGGTGTACTGGGGGAAGTCCGAGTGCGGCGTCACCTCGACGATCTCGGCCACTCCCACAATCTCCACGGTGGCCTCCGCAGGGGGGCCCGTCGGCACGTCCATAACCGACGACGCGACTGTGTCCGGCGGCACCAGCCCCACCGGTACCGTCGAGTTCAGGCTGTACGGGCCTGACGACGACATCTGCGCCACGGTGATCTTCATTTCGTCGAACCGTCCGCTGACCAGCGACGGCACCGCCACTTCCGGCTCCTTCACGCCCACCGCCGCCGGCACCTACCGTTGGAGGGCGATCTACAGCGGCGACGCCAACAACGTCCCGGTGAGCGCACCATGCAACGCGCCCAACGAGTCGGTGACGATCACAGCCGCCACTCCGGACATCGTCACGCAGGCCTCCGCCGGGGGGCCCGTCGGTACCCCGGTACACGACGTCGCGACGGTGTCAGGCGGCGTCAGCCCCACCGGCACCGTCGAGTTCGACCTCTACGGTCCGGACAACGACGATTGTTCGGGGGGGTCGGTCTTCACCTCGACCGTTCCGCTCGCCGCCGACGGCACCGCCACTTCCGGCCCCTTTACGCCCACCGTCGCCGGCACCTACCGTTGGAGGGCGGGCTACAGCGGCGACGCCAACAACGCTTCTGTGACCGCACCATGCAACGCTCCCAACGAGTCGGTGACGATCTCAGCCCCCGTCGCGAACCTGGTCGTGGCCAAGGAGTGCACGCCGGCAACGGCTCGCGCGGGTGGCGGGATAGCCCCCGGCGACACCGTCAACTGCGAGATCAAGGTGACCAACAACGGGCCCAGCACGGCCACCGACGTCACGCTGACCGACGACCTGCCGCCGGGGATGACGATCGTGCCCGGGTCGGTCACGTCCTCGCCGTCACCCGGAGGCTTCGCCTGCACGACCCATCCGACGGATCCCGAGCTCAGGTGCGAGGACCCAGCGCTGGCCGTAGGAGAGACGAATATCGTCGCGTACAGCGCAACCGTCACCGACTCGGCCGGTCCGGGACAGACCTTCACCAACGAGGCGATTGCGGACGCCTCCAATGCTGAACCGGCGACGGCCAGGGAG
>DATLNZ010000156.1 GCA_035536535.1 Actinomycetota bacterium
CGGACGTCCGCCGCCTCCAAGATCCTGGAGTCCTACCGCCCTCCGTACGACGCAACCGCCTGGGAGCTGCTGCGCGACCAGCGGATGGTGCTGCTCGGCAAGACGAACCTCGACGAGTTCGCCATGGGCTCGTCCACCGAGAACTCCGCGTACGGCACTTCGCGAAACCCGTGGGACACGACGCGGGTGCCGGGCGGGTCGTCCGGGGGGTCGGCGGCCGCCGTCGCGGCGGGCATGGCGCCGCTGGCGCTGGGCACAGACACGGGCGGGTCCATCCGTCAGCCGGCGTCGCTTTGCGGCATCGTCGGCATGAAGCCGACGTACGGGCTCGTCTCGCGCTACGGCCTTATCGCGTTCGCGTCGTCTCTGGACCAGGTCGGTCCGATGACCAGGTCCGTGCGCGACTCCGCGCTGCTGCTTTCGGTCCTGTCGCAGCACGATCCGCGCGACTCCACGTCGATCCCGGGGGATCGTCCGGACTATCTGGCGGGGCTGGGGCGTCCGATCGAGGGCCTGCGCTTCGGTGTCGTCACCGAGCTGATGGGGGCCGGGACGCAGCCGGGCGTCCTGGCCCGCACGAGGGAGGCCATCGACGCCCTGCAGCGCCTCGGCGGGATCATCGAGGAGGTGTCACTTCCTTCGTTCGAGTACGCGCTGGACGCCTACTACCTGATTGCGCCGGCCGAAGCTTCCTCGAACCTCGCCCGCTACGACGGGACTCGCTACGGACTGCGGGAGCCTGCGGCGGATATCTTCCGCATGAACAGGGCAACCCGGGAGCGCGGCTTCGGACCGGAGGTCAAGCGCCGGATCATCCTGGGGACCTACGCGCTTTCGTCCGGCTACTACGACGCCTGGTATGGGCGGGCGCAGAAGGTGCGGACGCAGATTGTCCGCGACTTCGAGCGCGCCTACGAAAAGGCGGACCTGCTGGTTTCCCCGACATCGCCCACCACGGCCTTCCGCATCGGCGAGCGCGCGGCGGACCCGATGCAGATGTACATGTCGGACATCTGCACGATCCCCACCAACCTGGCAGGCGCGTGCGCGATCTCGATCCCGTGCGGACTGTCCGCCGACGACGGCCTGCCGGTCGGTTTCCACCTCATGGGACCGCCGCTGGCGGAACCGACGCTGTTCAGGGCCGCCTACGCACTGGAGCAGGAACTGGCCTTCGACGTCTCCGGAGGGTGGTCGAGGCAGCCGGCTGCACCTTCGCCGGCCGTCTGATCTCCTCAGCCCCCGCGCAGGAACGACGAGATGCGCGTCAGCCCTTCCTCCAGCTGGGTGTCGTCCATCGCGTAGGTCAGACGGGCGTATCCCGGGGCGCCAAAGGCCTCCCCGGGGACAATCGCCACCTTCGCCTCGTCCAGCAGCTTCTCGGCCAGTTCCAGAGTCGTATGGCCGAAGCGGTCGCCGAGCGGCCCGCAAAGGGAGGGGAACACGTAGAAGGCGCCTTGGGGCTCGACGCACTCGACCCCCGGGATCTCGTTGAGCATCTTGTGCGCGAGCACGCGCCTCGTGTCGTAGGCGCGGCGCATCTCGGCTGCCGCCTCCAGATCGCCGGACACCGCCTCCAGGGCGGCGGCCTGCGCCACGTTGCACACGTTGGACGTGGAGTGCGACTGCAGGTTCGAGGCCGCGCGGATGACGTCCGGGGGACCGATCGCCCAGCCAACGCGCCAGCCGGTCATCGCGTAGGTTTTGGCCACGCCGTTGATGACGACGCAACGGTCGGCGAGTTCCGGCACCCGGACCGGCATCGACACGTGCTGCGCGCCGCCGTACACGAGGTGCTCGTAGATCTCGTCGGTCACGACCCACAGTCCCGACTCGACAGCCCACCTGCCGATCCGCTCCACGTCCGCGGGCTCGTACACGGCTCCGGTGGGGTTGGACGGCGACACGAACAGCAGGACCTTCGTGCGCGGCGTCCGGGCCGCCTCGAGCTGCTCGAGGGTCGCGCGGAAGCCGGTCGTCTCGTCGGTCGGGATTGCCACCGGCACGCCGCCCGCCAGGGTCACCGCCTCGGGATACGTGACCCAGTAGGGGGCCGGCACGAGCACCTCGTCGCCGGGGTCCAGCAGCGTCGCGAAGGCCGCGTACACCGCGTGCTTGGCGCCGTTCGTCACCAGGACCTGTGGAGCGGAGACCTCGTATCCGGAGTCGCGAATCGTCTTGGCTGCGATCGCCGCCCGCAGCTCCGGCAGTCCGGCCGCCGGCGTGTAGTGGTGCCACCGCTCGTCGGAGCACGCGCGCCGGGCGGCCTCCACGATGCGCGGGGGGGTCGGGAAGTCCGGCTCTCCCGCACCGAAGCCGATGACGTCGAGGCCCTGGGCCTGAAGCGCCCGGGCCCGGGCGTCGACGGCCAGCGTCGGCGACTCCTGGATGGACGCGACCCTTCTGGATATCCGTTCCACGTCATCCCCCGCTCGCCGTCGCGCCGAGGCTCGATGATAGAGGCTGGTGACGATGAAGCCCTCTGAGATCCGGATCCCGCCCGAGCTGCTGCCGTCCGACGGGCGGTTCGGCTCCGGTCCGTCCAAGGTCCGGGCCGACGCGGTCCGCGACCTTGCCGCTGCCGCGCCGGGCTACCTGGGGACAAGCCACAGGCAGGAGGGCGTCCGGTCGGTGGTGCGCGCCCTGCGGGAGGGGCTGTCGGATCTGTTCGGACTGCCGGACGGATACGAGGTGGTGCTGTCCAACGGCGGGGCGACCGCTTTCTGGGACACCGCCGTGCTCGCACTGATCCAGCGGCGCAGCCGGCACTTCGTGTTCGGCGAGTTCTCCGCGAAGTTCGCGAAGGCGGCCGCGGCCGCCCCGCACCTGGAGGACCCGGTGGTAGTGGAGGCGGAGCCCGGCTATCGGCCGGAGGTGGGTCCGGCCGGCGACGCGGACGTGTGCGCGCTCACCCACAACGAGACGTCCACCGGCGTCTGCATGCCAGTGTCGCGTCCGGACGGGTCCGCCCTGGTGGTCGTGGACGGCACGTCGGCCGCGGGCGGGATGGACGTGGACCCCCGGGAGTTCGACGTCTACTACTTCTCCCCGCAGAAGTGCTTTGCCGCGGACGGGGGCTTGTGGGTGGCGATCCTGTCGCCGGCTGCGGTCGAGCGCGTGGAACGCCTGGAGTCGTCCCAACGCTGGATCCCGGCGAGCCTGAGCCTCGGCCAGGCGCTGCGCGACTCGCGTCTGGACCAGACCTACAACACCCCCGCCCTGGCGACGCTCTTTTTGTTCCGCCACACGGTGGACTGGATTAACTCCAACGGCGGCCTGAAATGGTCGGCCTCGCGATGCGCCCGCTCCGCGGAGGGCCTTTACGGCTGGGCGGACGCCAGCAACTTCGCCGGGCCGTTCGTCACCCGCGTACAGGACCGCAGCCCGGTCGTGGGGACCATCGACTTCGACTCCCGGGTGGACGCAAAGACCGTGGCCGCGGTGCTGCGGTCAAACGGCGTGGTCGACGTCGAGCCGTACCGTAAACTGGGACGAAATCAGCTCCGGGTGGGGCTGTATCCCGCCATCGAACCCGATGACGTTCGCAGGCTCACCGGCTGCATCGACC
>DATLNZ010000157.1 GCA_035536535.1 Actinomycetota bacterium
TCGTAGACCGGCGCCTCCCGCGTGTGTCGCTGAAGGTCGTTGGCGGCCAGAACCGTGTAGACGTCCTTCGCTGTCTCCTCCGCCGAAGACACCAGCAGCACGTCCGGCCCCATCACGTATTGAATCGTCGCCGACAGCAGCGGGTAGTGGGTACAGCCCAGGATGAGCGTGTCCACGCCGGCCTGCTTGAGGGGGCTCAGGTATTCGCCGGCCACACCGAGCACCGCGTCGCCGGTCGTCTCTCCCGACTCCGCCAGCTCGACGAACCGCGGGCAGGCCTGGTGGAAGACCTCCACAGGCCTGCGGGTCAGGCGGATCGCCTCGTCGTACTGGGCCGACTCGATCGTCGCCTGGGTGCCGATCACGCCGATTCGCTTGTTGCGCGTGAGCCGGACGGCCGTCTGGGCGGGCGGGTTGATGACGGTGATCATCGGGACGGGGATCTGCGGCCGTCCCAGGCGGGCCAGCGCCGAGGAGGCCGAATTGCAGCCGACGACGATCAGCTTCACGTCCTGTTCGATAAGAAAGTCGATGATCTCGCACGCGTAGCGGTGGACGTCCGGAAGGGGCTTCGGGCCGTACGGGAACCTGGCGGTGTCCCCGTAGTAGACGATCGACTCCTGCGGCAGGACGTCGATGACGGCCCGCGCGACCATGAGTCCGCCGAGTCCGGAATCGAAGATCCCGATGGGCCTGTCGCCGGGCTCCGGCAGTCGGACCGGACCCGGTTGTGAAGGCGGCGTCACCACCAGATCTGCCCCTGCAGCCGACGCTCGACCTCCTCGGGGTCCTGGACGTGCACCCCCGTGGACACGTACTTCCAGCCGCCGTCGGCCAGCAGCACGACGGCCGTCCGGGAGCCGAGAGACGCCATCGCCCTCAAAGCGCCGAAGACGGCGGCCCCGGACGAGATGCCCGCGAACACTCCCTCCAGCTCGAACAGGGTGCGGGTCATCCGGAAAGCGTCGGCGGACCCGACCATGAACTTCCGGTCCAGCACGGACTGATCCAGGATCGGAGGGATGTAGCCGTCCTCAAGGGACCGCAGCCCCTGGACGAGGTCCCCCGCCGGAGGCTCCGCCGCGACGACTTTGATGTCCGGGTTGTGCCGCTTAAGGGCCCGGCCGGCCCCCGTGAGCGTGCCGCCGGTGCCGAGTCCCGCGACGAACAGGTCCAGGTCCGGTACATCGGCGACGATCTCCGCTGCTGTGACCTCGTGCGCGGCGGGATTCGCGGCATTCTCGTACTGATTGAGCATCAGGTACTTCGTGTCGGAGGCCATCTCCTGCGCGACCTTGATTGCGCCGTTTGTGCCCTCCTCGCCGGGGGACAGGTGCACTTCCACCCCGTAAAGCTCCAGCAGGCGACGGCGCTCCTCGGACGCCGACTCCGGCATCACCACGGCCAGCCGCAGCCCTTTGAGCCGGCAGACGAGCGCGAGCGAGATCCCCGTGTTGCCCGACGAAGGCTCGAGCAGGACGCGGTCGTCGTCCAGCTGTCCCTGACGCTCGGCCTCCAGGACCATGGCCAGCGCGATCCGGTCCTTGACCGACCCGGTCGGGTTCTGTCCCTCCAACTTCGCGTACAGCCTCGTTCCGTCCGATTCGAGGCGGGACAGCCTGACCACGGGCGTGTTGCCTATGGCGTCGAGGATGCTGTCGTGTGCTGCGCCCCCTGCGACGGCGGGCAGGACGGTGATGGTGTCGCCTTCGGATACGGGGGTGTCCAGCGCCTGCAGATACCGGACGTCCTCGTCGTTGACGTACACGTTGATAAAGCGGTGCAGCCGTCCGGTCTCGTCCAGGACCTGCGCGCGAAACCCCGGGTGCGCGCTGTCCACGTTCTCCAGCACCTGAACGAGCGTCGTCCCCTGCGCCTGCACCGTGGATTCGCCCGCCGTGTGCTTGCGCAGCACCGTCGGGATGCGAACCGTCACCGCCATCGCTTCACCCCGCAATCGCCACCGGAACCTCGTCCACCCGGCCCCCCTCGATCCTGAAGCCCCGCATGTGCGGAGCCTCGGGGTCTTCCAGGGACACGATCAGGTAGACGGCCTCCGGGTAGTAGGCCCAGGACACGTCGGTGTTGGACGGGTAGGCGGCGGACCTGGTGTGCGAATGGTAGATGGACACCAGCTCCAGTCCCCCCTCCTCGATCTCGTTAAAGGCCCGCAGTTGCTCTTTGGGGTCCATCCGGTAGATGACCGGCGATCGCTCCGCGTTGGTCATCCGGAACAGCCTTTGCGCGATGCCGTCCCGGCCTGCCAGCAGCCCACACGCCTCGTTTGGGAACTCGGCCCTGCATTGCTCGTAGATGTCATCAGCAAAGTCTTTCGGGAGTCGAAGCACGCGGTTCACCTGAGGTGGATGGCGGGAGCGGCCTCAATGATAGGCGGGCTCCGACCGGCCGGCTGAGGCAAAACCTACGTTGCCGGTAGGAATCAGCGCTCGTCCGGCCGGGGCTGCACGAGCACCTCGACGTTGCGCTCGCCCCAGTCGGCAGCGATCCCCACCACCCTGCGGCCCTCGCCGAGCCTGCGCGCCAGGGCCCGGGCGGCCATGAGCACGGCGCCGGTCGAAGGACCGCAGAACAGCCCTGCCTGGCGCCCCAGCTCCCGGACGGCCTCGTGGGCTTCCCACCACGGGACCGGGTACACCTCGTCCACCAGGTCCCTGCGCAGCAGGCCCGGGACGAATCCAGCCCCGATCCCCGGGATCCGGTGGGGGCCGGGCTTGCCACCCGACAGCACCGGGGACTCCGCCGGCTCGACGGCCACGACCTGGCACCGGGGGTTGCGTGCCTTGAGCACGGCCGCACAGCCGCTGATGGTGGCCCCCGTCCCGACTCCGGCCACGAAACCGTCCACGCCCCCTGAGCACTGGTCCCAGATCTCCGCGCCCGTGTCCTCGTGTGAGCGAACGGCGGCCTCGTTGCCGAACTGCCGCATTACGAACGCGCCCTCGCGCGCCATCCTGTCCGCCTTGGCGATGGCCCCCGACATCCGCTCGGAGTGCTCCGTCCAGACGAGCTCGACGCCAAGGATCTCCAGGTTCGCGCGGCGAACGTCCGGCATGTCCGACGGCGCCACGACCATGACGTGGTAGCCCGTGGCGCGGCCGATCACGGCCAGCGACGTCGCCGTGTTGCCGACGGACGCCTCGACGATGGCCTGCCCGGGACTGAGGACCCCCCGCCGCTCAGCGTCCCGGATCATGGCGAGCACCGGACGGTCCTTCACGGAGCCCGAGGGGTTGTCGCCTTCGACCTTCAGGCACACCTCGGCGGCCCCGGGTTCGGCCCCCAGGGTGACCATGCACGTGCGGCCCACGAGGTCGAGGACGCTGCCGACGATCCTGCCGAGCGAGGGCTCCCGGATGTCCACGGCCTGCGTCAGGCCGTGACCGCGATCGTGCCGGCGGGGCCGTCGTGGACGCGACCGACAACGACCATCAGGTGACCACCGGACGACTCCACGATCCGCTCGACAACTTCCGGACTGCATGCGGCCAGCAGTCCGCCGGACGTCTGGGCGTCCGAAAGCAGGTGGCGCGTCGTGTCATCCGCGGCGCCCCAGTCGACGGAGGAGTCCAGCGACTTCAGGTTGCGCAGAGTCCCTCCGGGGACCATGCCCTTGCGGGCAAGCTCCTCGGCTCCCGGCAGCAGGGGCACGTGCCCGGCGTTGACCTCCGCCGACACGCCGGATGCAGAAAGCATCCGGTGCAGGTGCCCCAGCAGGCCGAAGCCCGTCACATCGGTGCATGCCCTCACTCCCGCCGCCACCATCGCCCCCGCGGCAGCGTCGTTGAGCGCCACCATCGACTCCACCGCCGCGCTCTCGGCCTCCGCGGTGGACGCCTCGCGCTTTATGGCCGTGGTGATCACGCCGGTGCCTATCGGTTTGGTCAGCACGAGTACGTCGCCGGGACGGGCTGCGTCCATTCGCATGACCTGATCCGTACGGACGCGCCCCACGACGCACATGCCGTACTTGGGCTCCGGGTCGTCGATCGTGTGGCCGCCCACCACCACCATGCCGGCGCGCCGGGCAGTCTCGGCGCCCCCACGCAGCACGTCACCGAGCAACGACAAAGGCAGAACCTCCCGGGGCCACCCGGCCAGGTTCAGGGCCCACAGTGGCCGCCCGCCCATTGCGTACACGTCGCTGCACGCGTTGGCTGCGGCGATGCGCCCCCATGTGAAGGCGTCGTCCACGACGGGGGTGAAAAAGTCCGTGGTCAGGACGAGCGAGTCCGGGCCTTCCAGTGGCAGGACCGCGGCGTCGTCGGCTTCGTCCAACCCGACGAGAACCCCGGACTGCGTACCGGAGGCCTCGAGCATCCCCAGGACCTCGACCAGGTCCTCAGCGCCGAGCTTGCAAGCTCAGCCGGCGCCGTGGGAGTAGCGCGTAAGCCGGATGCGCTGGTCCATGTCACCCCCTTTCCTGGAGGCCAAGTCTATGTGTCGTCCCCGGGATGTAAGTTGTCGGACTCAGGGGCCCTCGGCCCCTCTCCTTCCCAGGTCGCTTCCTCAGGCCTTCCTCCTCCGGCACGGCGCAAGCCGTGCGACGAGAGAAGGAGTCGTCGATGGACAGAAAGCGAATCGCGATCGCCCTGGTGCTTGCCTGCCTGCCCGTGTGGCAAGGCGCGCCGGCGGCCGCATATCACTTTCCCGGTACGTACTACCCCCACCGCCACAAGAACTACCCGCCGCGGCCCCACGGCCAGGCGGCGCTGGTCCGCGAATTCGGGGAGAGATGCAGCGCCGCGGCAAGAGCCAACAAGGAGACCTGGTGGGCGAAGGAGGGGATTCACGGGACGGGCAGCTGGCGGCAGTATCCCTTCAACTACCACGAGAGGCTCGGCGGAAAGAACGCGTCCGCCGTCTACGACGTCTGGGCCCACGCGGCCACCGAGCACGAGGCCGACTTCTGGAAGATCGGGATCTGGGGCTACAACTGCCGGAAGATCAAAGGGTCGTCGAAGTGGTCATCGCATTCGTGGGGCGTGGCGATCGACACCAATTCGGCCTACGAGCACGTGGGAGCCGGGCACAAGCACTGCCACACCATGACCCCGAACATGCCCGGCATCTGGAAAGACCACGGGTGGCACCACGGAGTGAGCTTCGGCGACTGCATGCACTTCCAGTACGTCACCGGCTACTGATCAAAGGAGAGCCAGATGAACAAAATGAGGATTGCGGCGGGCGCTGGCGCCTTGGCCGTGGCCGCCTTTGCGCTCGTGGCGCCGGGCTCACCGGCTCCGGCGGCCGAAGAGGTCGACATCGTTTCGGTTCAGCAGGGCGTGGTGGCCCTGTCCGGACCCGAAGACGGGGTGCGCGTCGCGCTCCCGGAGCCGGCGGGCGCGGCGGACCTCTCGCCGGATGCAAAGGAACTGGCGGTAAGCCAAGGAACCTTGGCCCGGGAGGGACCCTCCGGTGTCCTGGGCGAGCTCGCGCTGGTGGACCGCGACACGGGCGACGTCCGGATCCGCACGGACTTCGGCGGTGCCCAAATCTCCGGCGTCAGTTACAGCCCGGTGGGGGGCCTGGTCGCCTTCATCAAGGACGGTTTCGAGCTGTGGGTGATGCGTACCGACACCGGGCAGCTCCGACAGATCGGTGATGGCAGGAGCATGGCTCCCGCGGACGGGTTCCTGTTCGACCCGGTCTTCGACTCCCTCGGCTCCTCTGTCTACGTGGGGGTCGTCCAGGACAGCTGGGACGGCGAGGACGACAAGCTGGACAACCTCTGGCGCGTGTCGCTGTCGGGCCAGACCACCCAGATCACGCACTTTCAGCCGGACGGCCAGCCGGACGGCTACTGGCTGATCCTGAGGCGCCCCGTCCCGCTGCCCGACGGAAGCGTCATGGTGAACGTCGAGAGCTACAACCCCTTGGGTGAGCACCACACCTACGTCGCGCACATCTCGACTTCCGGAGAGCTGACCCCCGCGGGACCGATTCCCGGCGAGGCCTACCTTGTGGATGTGGCGCCGGACAGGCTTTTCTATCTGGTGTTCGACGCATCCAGCGGCAAAGGCACTGTCATGTCGTCGGATCGCACTGAAGACAAGGCGTCCTGGGAGAAGTGGTGCGAACCTGCCTGCGACTCACTGGTATCAGGCGTGGACAACGCGTGGGTGAAGACGCCGGACGTGCGGGTGGCATAAGGGGGGAACCATGAAGAGTCCGATTGTCGTCGGCTTGGGACTGACTGTGGCCGTGTGCGCGGCGTGCGCTGAGGTGGGACCAGGACCTTCTACAACACCTGAGGCTGTCAGCCCGCCCGCGTCGAAAGCTTCAGCGGCCAGGATTGTGGAGTCCGGCTTCAAGATCATGCCCGGCGGGGGCGTCACTGCCGCCGCTCTGATCCGCAACGACACCGACCAGACCCTCAACGAGATACAGCTGGAGCTGAGCCTGCAGGACGCCGGAGGCCGCGAGGTGGCCAAGACCGGGGAGAGCCTTCCTTTCTGCCCTCCCCGGCAGGACTGCTGGTGGGGCGCTATCTTCGTCGACTCCTCACAGTTCGGGGCGGATCACAAGTCGATTGCCTTGGTGAAGACGAAGATCCTCAAGGACCTCGGCCCCCGCAAGGACACCCCCCGGCTGGTCGAGCTGACGGCCAAGGGTGACGAGTTCGTCGGTGCCTCCACTGAGGGGATGGTCTTCATGATCGGATTCGAAAGCGGCAAGCCGACGTCGGGGATGTCGCAGAACATCGAAAAGCGCGTGTCCCCGATGGCGGTCTCCGCCGGCGAGCTCAAGAGTTCGGCCGGGGCGCAGACGGTGAGGGCGTTCCTGTACGAGGGCGTGGAGCAGGAGGGTCACTAAAGCAGCGGCTGGCCCTGCTGCCTGTTCGGTCCGACGCCGGAGTGAGGACCGCCGGGTGCCCTCAGGAGGCCTGGCGGTCGTGCCACCGGACCGGATGCTCCTCGCCGTGAAGCGACTCGTACTCGCTCAGGCATGCGGCGTAGTACTCCATGCCCCGCTGCTCCACCGAAGCGCAGTAGGCCGCGTCGAGGCCCACGACCCGCAGACGCTTGGTCAGTGACATCAGGGAGAAAGCCCAGATCTCACGGGGGTTGATCCGCAGCTCCTCCGGAATCAGTCCGGGATCGCTGACCATGAACTTGCGGTCGGGGGCGAAGATCGTCCAGCACGCCGCTTCCAGCGTGTCGTCGACGACCTTCTGCACGTTGGACCCGTGTCCCCGCGCGACGGCGTCGCGCGCGGCTCCCACCCCGTAGTTGACGTGTCGGGACTCGTCACGCGTGACCGCCGTGAACCCGGCGTAGAAGCCGGGGAGAAGGCCGATGCGCCTCAGGGTCCTGAGCGAGAACTTCTGGCCGGTCAGAGCCAGCATCCCCTCGATTACGAGGTGGTACATCGTCAGGCCCTCCACCCACGCGGCGTAGTCGCCCGGGTCGAGGCGCACCCGGTCCATCGTCTCCAGCAGCTGGTGGTCGAAGATCCGGCGGAACCCGGCCACGGCATCGGGCCTCACTGTTTCCAACGCCCCGTGCAGCCCGCCGCTGACCCCCACGACCTCCTCGAAGAATCGTTTGAAGAACACGGTGTGGCGCGCCTCGTCCACGATCTGGGTGGTGAGAAAGACGCGGTCCTCCTCGGTGGGGGCCCCCATGATGAGCGGGGACAGGGTGTCGGTCACGGCCTGCTCGCCGATAAAGAAGAGCGTCAGCGTCTGCTGCAAGCCCTCCCTGAGGGGCTCGAACATCGACTTCCAGTGACCCACGTCCTCCGAAAAGTCCAGATCCTGGACGGCCCACTGCTGGCGCTCCCACCGGTCGTACAGGTCGAGCGGCGACGGCCGCGTCTGCATGACGTGGTCCATCTGGGCGTAGACGGAGTCGATGTCCACGCTGCGCAACTCCTCGACACCGGCCGACTCGACCTCCCGGACGACATCCTCGATCGACTTCGTCATGAGCAGCCTCCCCGTCGCAGTGACCTGCGGTCAGTGTAGAGGCCGACGCCCGTGGGGGGCCGAGGTCCTGCCGCACGGGGGCCGGACCACGCGGTGGCATCCGCGTCACCACAGTTCCCGGATCACGAGAGCGACGGCCGACAGCAGCGAGAGGACCAGGACGGCGGGTCGGGTGAGCCCCTTGTCCAGCAGCTTCGAGGTCCGGGACGAGACGGCGAAGCCGGCCAAGATCCCCGGCAGCAGGACACCGCTGAGTCGCAGCTCCTGAAGCCCGAATTTCCCCACGGCGGCAAGCAACGCGATGGACATGGCGGCCCCGATGACAAAGAACCCGGACAGCGTCCCTCGCATGGTCGCGCCCGGCTCCCGTTGGTAGACCATCGCCATGGGGGGCCCGCCGATGGAAGACGCCGTCCCCATCAGCCCTGACAGCGCCCCGGCACCGACCAGGACGGGAGCCGTGGGCCGCACGTGCCAGCCGCCGACGCTTGTGACGACGCCAACCACCACGGCAGCGGCCAGAGCAATCGCGAGCTGGCGCGGCTGGAAGGCGGCGACTGCCAGCGCTCCCGCTACCGTCCCGGGCACACGCCCAACGAGGGCCCAACCGATGCCTCCGAGATCGATTGAGGCACGCTCCCGCCGGGCGATCAGCATCGTCAGCAGCAACGCCGCAGCGAGCGCAGGACCGGGGACGAGGCGGTGGTCCACCAGCGCCATCACCGGCGCCGCGATCAGGTTGAGCCCGAAGCCCAGCGACCCCTGTATCGCGGATCCCGCGGCAAGGACGAAGAACAGAAGCACCAGTTCGGGGAGGGTCGGCACAAGCGGAGTCTAGAACCGCCGGCCCGCGCCCCCGGTCAAGGAGTTGGGGCGGGAACTGTCATGCCGACGGCGCCCGCTTTTGCTTTTCGGACCCCCGGCGCAGGTGAATGAAGGGGATGCCGGTTGAGCTGAGGGTGCTGGTCGAGGGGCTGGACCATCCGGAAGGGGTGGCCGTCGCGGGCGACGGATCGCTGTGGGCCGGAGGCGAGGCCGGACAGCTGTACCGAATCGCGGAGGCGTCGGCCGAGCAGGTGGCGACCACCGGCGGGTTCCTCCTGGGCCTGGCTGTGGACGGGTCAGGCAGCGTGTTCGCCTGCGACGTCGCAGCCCGGCAGGTGGCGCGCATCGAGCCGGAGTCGGGCCGAGTGGAGGTCCATTCCCGGGGAACGCCGCAACGGCCGATGGTGAACCCCAACTGGCCGGTCTTCGACGGCGCTGGCAACCTGTACGTCACCGACTCCGGCCGCTGGAAAGGCAACGACGGGTGCATCTTCCGGATCGACGCATCAGGAGTCACCACCGTGTGGTCGGAGGCCAGCACGAACTTTCCGAACGGAGCGTGCCTGGACGCCTCGGGAAAGTGGCTGCTGGTTCTGGAGTCGCTCCCCCCCGCGCTCGTCCGTATCCGCATCAGCGACGACGGAACCGCCGGTGAGCGGGAGGTCGTCGCGGAGCTGCGCGGGACGGTGCCGGACGGAGTCTGCCTGGACGAGGACGGGCTCGCCTATGTCTGCTGCTACCGCCCGGACCGGATCCTGACCGTGGATCCGGACGGCGGTGTCGACGTCTTCGCCGACGATCCCGAGGGAACGATCCTGTCCGCGCCGACAAACGGTGTGTTCTGCGGGAACGACCTGCGCACCCTCGTCACCGGCAACCTCGGGCGGTGGCACCTGACGGCATGCGAGCCCGGCCCCCGGGGACTTCCGCTGCGATACCCGGTCCTGGGCTGATGCAGGAACTGGTCGGCAAGGTGGCACTCGTGACGGGCGCCGCCATGGGCATCGGACGAGCGGCTGCGCAGGCACTGGCGGACCAGGGCGCGAAGGTGGCGCTGGTGGACCGCGAGGAGGCCGAGCCGATCCGGACCTCGGTGACGGTGCGCGCGGACGTCTCGACGGCCTCGGGTGCCACGATGGCCGTAGCCTCGGCTGTGGACGCCTTCGGGCGGCTGGACATCGCCGTCTGCGCCGCCGGGATCCAGAGGTACGGGTCTGTGGTCGAGGCTCCTGAGGACCAGTGGGACGAAGTCCTGGCCACGAACCTCAAACAGATGTTCCTCGTGGGCAAGCACGCCATCCCGCACATGGAGGCCGCGGGAGAAGGCGCCATCGTGAACGTGGCGTCGGTGCAGGCGCTGGTCGCGCAGCGCGGGGTGGCGGCGTATGCGGCCTCCAAGGGAGGGGTGGTCGCCCTGACCCGCGCGATGGCCGTGGACCACGCCCCGCTGGTCCGCGTGAACTGCGTGTGTCCCGGATCGGTGGACACGCCGATGCTGCGCTGGGCAGCGGGCAAGTTCGGAGGTGAGGACTTGGAAGAGACGGTGGCGCAGTGGGGCGAGATGCATCCGCTTGGACGGGTGGCTGAGCCCCGGGAGATCGCGGAGACGATCGCCTTCCTCGCCGGCCCCCGGGCGTCGTTCGTGACGGGCGCGGCGCTCGTGGTCGACGGCGGGCTCATCTCGCGGCTGGGCGGCACCTGATGTCACGGCCTGCGAGTCGCAGCCCAGCCGGCCGAATCTCGGCCATTCGCGCGACCACCGTCACGGTGCCGCTGGAGGCTCCACTGCGCCACGCGACGGGAGCCCACTGGGGCCGGTTCGTCCGCACGATCGTTGAGGTCGAGACCGACGCCGGGCTCACCGGTCTGGGCGAGATGGGCGGGGGCGGCGAGAGCGCCGAGGCGGCATTCAAGGCTCTCGAGTCGTACCTGCTCGGTCACGACCCGTTCGACCTCGAGGCGCTTCGATTCAAGCTGATGAACCCGACCGCCTCGCTGTACAACCAGCGGACCCAGCTTCACGCGGCAATCGAGTTCGCGTGCCTGGACCTCATGGGACAGTCGCTGGGCCTGCGCGTCTGCGACCTGCTCGGCGGCGCCCTGCGGGAGTCGGTGCCCTTCGCTTCGTACCTCTTCTACCGGTATGCGGACGGCAGCGGAGCCGGTGGCGAAGAGACGCCGGAGGAGATGGCGGCCCACGCCCAGCATCTCGTCCGCAAACACGGCTTCCGGACGCACAAGCTGAAGGGCGGCGTGTTCCCCCCTTCACACGACTGCGAGGTTCTCCGCGCGGTTTCGGAGGCCTATCCGGACCACCGCGTCAGGCTCGACCCCAACGCCGTGTGGACCGTCGAGGAATCGATCGGCGTCGCGCGCCGCATCCGGGACCTGCCCAACGACTATCTGGAGGACCCCACGTGGGGCCTCGACGGGATGCGCCGGGTGCGGGACCGGATCGACATACCGACGGCCACCAACACCGTGGTGGTCAACTTCGAGCAGCTCGCCGCTTGCATCCGGCTCGACGCGGTGGACGTGATCCTGCTCGACACCACGTTCTGGGGAGGACTGCGACAGGCGGCCAAGGCCGCCGGCGTCTGCGAGACGTTTCAGTGGGGAGTCGCGGTGCACTCGTCCGGGGAACTGGGGATCCAGCTGGCCACGATGCTGCACCTCGGCGCCCTGCTGCCGAATCTGCGCTTCGCGGCGGACGCGCACTACCACCACCTCACAGACGACGTAATCGAGGGCGGACTCATGACCTACGTAGACGGGGAGATCGCGGTTCCCGAAGCGACGGGCCTGGGGGTCCGGCTGGACCGGGAGCGTCTCGGCCGGTACTCGGACCTGTACCACCAGCTCGGCGGGTACCACTACGACCGCGACCCCCACCGTCCGGACTGGTATCCGGTCGTCCCGGCGGGGCTCTACGCGAACCCACGCCGCAGATGAAAGAGGGACGTGAGCCCGGGGGCCCCCGTCCCTTTAAGTCCTAGGCCGCCTGCGACTGCGTCGCGACGGCTTCCACCGGGACCCGCCGACGCCGGGTCGCCAGCGTCAGCAGGCTCGTGACCGCGGCCGCCCCTACCGCCGCTGCTCCCCACTGCAGGCCGTAGAGGTCCCAGCCGGCCAGACCGTCCAGTGAGTACCTGCCGGGGCCGGCGAAGGCGACCACGGCCGCTGCCGCGATGTTCGTGGCGTTCAGCTCCCAGCCGCCGGAGGCGGCCCAGGGGCCCTTGCCCAGGTGGACCGTTGCGATAGCCGTGATCATCATG
>DATLNZ010000158.1 GCA_035536535.1 Actinomycetota bacterium
GAGGGTCTTCCGTTCGTGGCCCCCGCGGGCAAGCCGGGTCGCGAGGCCTTCCATGAAGGCTGCAGGCTGGTGGGCGCGCGGCCATCGGAGACGATCTACGTGGGGGACCAGCTCATCACCGACGTGCTCGGCCCCCAGCGAGCGGGGCTGCGCTCGATCCTGCTGCGCCCGCGCTACAGCCAGGAAGCGCTTTCCTCGAAGTTCCAGCGCGTCGTGGCGAAGGGGCTGCAGCGCCTCACGAGATGACCGCGGGGAGGCGGCTGCCCGGCGGTAAGGTCGAGTTCACGATTGGAGGACACATGAAGCTGCTCGTCACCGGGGGGGCCGGGTTTATCGGCTCCAATTTCGTCCGCTACTGGCTGGGATCGCACCCGGACGACCATCTGGTGGTGGTGGACCTGCTGACCTACGCCGGCGTCAGGGAGAGTCTGGCCGACGTGGAGGACCGCATCCGGTTCCTGCAAGGGGATATCGCCGACCTGGACGCAATGCACAGCCTCATGTCCGACGAGCGGATCGACGTGGTGGTCAACTTCGCCGCCGAGTCCCACAACAGCTACGCCGTCGTGAATCCGGGTGCCTTCTTCAGGACCAACGTCGTAGGGACGCAGTCGCTGCTGGAGGCCGCCCGAAGGTCCGGCGTCGGCCGCTTTCACCACATCTCCACCTGCGAGGTCTACGGCGACCTCGACCTCGACTCCGACGAGTCGTTCGGCGAGGAGACGCCCTACCGTCCCCGGACTCCCTACAACGCCTCGAAGGCCGGCGCCGACCACGCGGTCCGCGCCTACTTCGAGACCTACGGGCTGCCCGTGACGGTCACCAACTGCTGCAACAACTACGGGCCGTACCAGTTCCCGGAGAAGGTGATCCCGCTTTTCACGACCAACGCGCTGGACGACAGTCCCCTTCCGCTGTACGCCTCGACGGCGAACCGCCGTGAGTGGCTGCATGTGATCGACCACTGCAAGGCGATCGACCTGGTGCTGTCGTCGGGTGCGGTTGGTGAGACCTACAACGTCGGGAGCGGCGTGGAGGCGAACATCGAGCAGATCGCCGACGCGGTTCTTAGCGCCGCCGGCAAGCCGCAGTCGCTCAAGACGATTGTGCCGGACCGGCCCGGCCACGACCGCCGCTACCTGCTCGACTCGTCGAAGATCAGGCGCGAGCTGGGGTGGGAGCCGGAGATCGGCTTTGAGCAGGGCCTCCCCGAGACGGTGCGCTGGTACGCCGACAACAGAGCGTGGTGGGAGCCCCTGCGGGGGCGGGCGCCCGTCGCCGAGGCAACGGCGTGGGCACCGGCCTGACGCCCCGCACGATCCTCATAACGGGGGCCGGGGGGCTGCTCGGCGGGTGCGTCGATGCAGCGTTCGCCGACGCGGGCTTTCGGACGGCCGCGGCGACGCACGCGGAGCTTGACGTGACGGACCCGGCGGCCGTGAGCGCCGCGATGGACCGGCTGCGTCCGGAGCTGGTGGTCCATTGCGCGGCGATGACCAACGTCGACGCGTGCGAGTCCGAGCCCGACGCCGCGCGGGCGATCAACGAAGCCGGATCGGCGAACGTCGCCGAGGCGGCCGATGCGGCCGGAGCCGCAGTTGTGGCCGTGTCCACCGACTACGTCTTCGACGGCACAAAGGGCACTCCGTACCTGGAGAACGACGACACGAACCCCCTGCAGGCGTACGGGCTGACAAAGCTGGAGGGTGAGGTGGCCGTCCGGGCCGCAGCGGACAGGCACTTCGTGGTCCGCTCCGCCTGGATCTACGGCCGCGGCGGCAAGAACTTCATCTCCCGGCTCCCGGATCTCGCTGCTGCGGGAGCGCCGATCACGGCCGTCATGGACCAGACCGGGTCGCCGACCTACGCTCCCGATCTCGCGCGCGCGATCGTGGCTTTGTCCCGGACGCAGGCGTACGGCACCTATCACGTCACCAACTCCGGGTCCTGCACCTTCTCGGAGTTGTGCCGACTGGCACTGCAGCTCTCGTCGATCGACGCGGAGGTCCAGGACGTGCTCAGGCGCGATCTGGGCCGCCCGGCCCCCAGGCCCGAGAACACGACCCTGGCCAACGAGGCATGGCGGGCGTTGGGGCTGGCGCCTCTGCGCGACTGGCGTCAGGCGCTGGCCGAGTTCGTCGGCGGCGGTCCGTCGTGAGGGTCTGCATCGAGGCCACCGCCCTGCTCGGCCCCCGCTCGGGGGTCGGCCACAGCGTCGCGGCCCTCACTGAGGCGCTGGTCGGCTGCGACCCGGAGATGACCGTCGTGCTGCTCCCGCTTTCGGCGAGGCGCGGCCGGAAACTGCGGTCCCCGGTGCCCGGCAACGAAAGGGTGGAGGTCCTGGCCAAGCGGCTTCCGGCAGCGGTTCTGTCCAAAGCGTGGACAAGGGCGACCTGGCCTCCTGCGGAGCTTTTCTGCGGACGCGTCGACGTGTTCCACGGGCCGAACTTCCTGCTCCCTCCGCTGCTGCATGCGGGAGGTGTCGTCACGGTTCACGATCTGGCCTTTGAGCGGGTGCCGGACATGTGCTCGCCTAAGGTCAGGACGTACTCAAGGTCTGTGCCTCCGTCCGTGGATCGCGCTTCGCGCGTCATCGTTCCGTCGGAATTCACCCGCTCGGAGCTGCAGGACTGGCTCCCCGAGTCCGAGGCCAAGGTCCGGGTGGTGCACCCGGGCGTCCGCGACTGTTTCGCGGCTCCCGGCGGCAGGCTCAACCCCCACCGCGCGGCCGAGCTCGGACTGAGGGAGCCCTACGTGGTGTTCCTCGGCAACCTCGAGCTGCGGAAGAATGTCGGCGTCGTGATGGACGCCTTCAGGATGGTGGCTCACAAGCGCCCGGAGTCGCAGCTCGTGCTGGCCGGGTCCCCTTCCACGGGGTGGGAGGAGATCGCGCAAGCGCACAAGGAGCTGCTCGACTCGTCCGGCGTCGTGGTCACCGGATGGCTGCCGGACGCGGAGGCTGCGGCGCTTTTGCGAGGGGCGTCGGCGTTCGTCTACCCGTCGCTGTACGAGGGCTTCGGGATCCCCCCTCTGGAGGCCCTGGCCTGCGGTGCGCCGGTGGTCGCCTCGGACATCCCGCCGCTGCGCGAGGGTCTCGGCTCCCACGCCGTTTTCGTCAATCCCCGGTCGCCCGAGGACCTGGCGGGTGAGGTGGCGAAGCTGCTGGACGAACCCCCGCCGGCGCGCAAGACCGAGGCCGCGCGCCGGCACGCGGGAGGCTTCACCTGGCGGCGCACGGCCGAGGCCACGCTGGACGTGTACCGCGAGGCGCTGGAGGAGCGGAGTTGAGGGTCTCGCTGCTCGCCGAGCAGCTGCTCCAGGAGGTGCCCGGCGGGATCGGGACTTACGTCCGCGCCCTCATCAGGTACCTGCCGTCGTGGGGCATCGAAGTCGAGCCGGTCGTTGCTTGGCACGGCCAGAACGAAATGTTCGAGGCGGGGCTGTCGCAGGCCCGGCGCCTGCGGCTTCCGCGGGCGGCCGCCTACAAACGGTGGACGTCCGGACGGGGGCCGCAGATCCGCGGCGGCGGCGAGCTCGTCCATGCGCCGAGCCTGGCGATCCCGCGCAAGGATTCCCGTCCGCTCGTGGTCACGGTCCACGACGTCCTGTTCCTGGATTTCCCCGACGCCTATCCGGCCTCCGGCGTCTCCTTTCACACCGCGATGCTGCGCAGGCTGCAGGACGCCGACGCCGTGATCGTGCCCTCGGAGGCGACGGCGGTCCGGGTCCGCGAGAAGACGAAGGCGCAGCCCGTCGTCGTCCCGATGGGCACCGAGTTCGCCGCGCCCGATCCGGGCGACGTGGACCGCGTGCTGGACCGCCTGGAGGTCCGGCGTCCGTACGTGCTTTGGTGCGGGACGGTGGAGCCGCGCAAGAACCCCGAGGGCGTCATCCACGGGTTTGTCTCCTCCGTGGAGTCCGGTGTCCCGGCCTCCGATGAGCTCGCCTTGTACCTGGTCGGCCCGCCGGGCTGGTGGAGCGGAGACGTGGGCGAGTTTCTGGAGGAGCACGGGATGACCGACCGGGTCCGCCGGCTGGGGGCCCAGCCCCCGGCCGTCCGGGCGGCGCTGTATGCGGGGGCCGAGGCGTTTTTGTTCCCGTCCCTCGCCGAGGGTTTCGGACTCCCGGTCGTCGAGGCGATGGCGTGCGGGGCGCCCGTGGTCACGTCCGACAGGTCATCGCTTCCCGAGGTTGCGGGAGACGCAGCTGTTCTGTGTGATCCCGACGACGAGGACTCCATAGGACGGGCGCTCTCGAAGATCTTGCGCGACCCCGCGCTGGCCGCCGACCTCCGGGCCCGGGGTTTCGCCCGCGCCTCGCAGTTCACCTGGGACCGCACCGCGCGCGAAACGGCCGCCGTGTACCGCGGGCTGCTGGGCTGACAGGCGCGTTGAGGGTCCTGCTGGACGCCACCTCGCTGCCGGCCCTGCGCCTGGGAGCGGGACAGTACGTCGCCGAGCTCGCAAGGGCCCTGGACCGCCGCGGCGACTTGGCCCTGAGCATCCTGGCGAAGGACTCCGACGAGCGCGCAGTGCGTGAGATCGCGCCGGGGGCCGACATCCGCACCACGCGCGTGCGCTCGCGCCCGGCGCGGCTGGCGTGGGAGCAGGCGGTGCTCCCGCTTCGCGCGGGCAGGATGCGCCCCCACGTCCTGCACGGCCCCCATTACTCCCTGCCCATGGCCTGGAAGGGGAGGAGCGTCGTCACCTTCCACGACCCGACCTTCTTCACACACCCACACCTGCACGAGCGCGCGAAGGTCCTGTGGTTCCGGCGCATGGCCAGGACGGGTTTGCGCCGGGCGACCGTGATCCTGGCGGTCTCCGATTACGCGCGCGCCGGTGCGATAGACAGGCTCGGCGCCCATCCGGACCGCATCCGAACTGTGCACCTGGGGGTGGATCATTCCCTTTACTGCCCGCAGAAAGGAGCCAGCGACGAGTCGTTGCGCGCGGCCGCGGGAGTCTCGGGTCCCTACGTTCTGTGGGTGGGGGCCCAGGAGCCGCGCAAGGACGTACCCAGTCTGATCGCCGCGTGGACGCGCCTGCGCGAACAGGGACTTGAGCACCGGCTGGTGCTGGCCGGCCCCCGCGCCTGGGGGGCCGCGGCCATAGACCAGGCCGTCGCCGCCTCGCCGGGGGCCCGGCACGTTCACCGGCCGGGCTACGTGACGGAAGTCCAGAAGATCGCCCTGTACCGCGGCGCCGCCGTCTTCGTGTACCCGTCCATCGCCGAAGGCTTCGGCCTACCGGTGCTGGAGGCGATGGCCTGCGGGGCTCCCGTCGTGACCACCTCCGGCTCGGCCACCTCCGAGGTCGGAGGCGACGCGGTGGTGGCGGTGACCGCACAGGACTCCGAAGCGCTGGCATCGGGCATCGAAAGGGCCTTGCGGGACGCACCCCGCCTGTCACAGGCCGGACCCGTTCGCGCACGGCAGTTCTCCTGGGACCGCACCGCCGAGCAGACGGTGGAGGCATACCGCGCGGCAGCCGGAGAACACGGTGGCTGACGCCGCGGGCGGCGGGATCGCCGTCGTCGTCCTCACGCACGACTCGGCCGCCGACGTGGCCGGGTGCCTGGAGTCCATCCGTCGGTCCACGGTCCCTGCTGAGGTCGTGGTGGTGGACAACGCCTCGAGCGACGAATCGCGTGAGGTCGTCCAGAGGTGCTGCCCGGAGGCGCGTGTGATAGCAAGTCCGCGCAACCTAGGATTCTCGGCGGCCGCGAACATAGGTGTCCGCGCAAGCCGCGCGGGGTTCGTGATGTTGCTCAACCCGGACGCCCGCCTGGCCCCCGGAGCCTTGGAGGCTCTCGCTCTGTTCCTGTCTGCGCGGCCGGGGGCGGCGGCCGTCGGTCCTCTGGTCCGCAACCCCGACCGGACCGTGCAGCCGTCCAAGCGCGCTTTCCCCACCCTTTGGCAGTCGGCGATGCACGGGATCGTCGGCCTGGTGTGGCCCGGCAACCCGGGGACCCGCGCGTATCTGCTTGCCGACGCCCCGCTGGACCGTCCGGCGAGGGTCGGCTGGCTGTCGTGTTCGGCGGTGATGCTCCGGCGCGAGGCCTTTGAGAAGGTGGGCGGCTTTGACGAGAGGTTCTTCTTTTTCGTCGAGGACGTCGACCTGTGCCGCCGGCTCTCCGACGCGGGATGGGAGCTTTGGTTTGACCCGGGGGCCGAGGCCGAGCACGCCTGGGGGGGCACCTGGACGCAAAAGCCCCTGCGCAACCTGTGGCTGCACCACGCGAACCTGATGCGCTACGCGCTCAAGCACCGCAGGGGGGCCTCGGCCCTCGCGGCTCCGGTCATCGCGGCAGGACTCGCCCTGCGATTCACGCTGCTGGCGATCAGGTGGCTGCTGGCGCGCCGGGCGCTGCCGCCCCATGCGTCGGGACGTTCGCCGAAAGGAGCTTCTTCGTGAAGGCGGTGCTGATAGTCGGCGGAGAGGGGACGCGGCTGCGTCCGATCACCTGCGACACCCACAAGTCGCTCGTCCCCGTGGCCAACCGCACGATCTTGGAGCACGTGCTGGCGCACCTGTCGCGGCATGGAGTCCGCGAGGCGATCCTGACCACCGGTTACCTGGGCGGGGCGTTCGAGGCCTTTCCGCCTGAACGCTCGTCGGGTGTGCGGCTGACCGTCGTCCAGGAAGAGAAACCTTTGGACACCTGCGGTGCGGTGCGCAACGTCGCCGACTGCCTGGACGACACGTTCTTCGTGCTGAACGGCGACATCCTCACCGACCTCGACCTCACTGCGATGCTGCAGTTCCATAGGGAGCGCCGGGCGGCCGGGACGATCTCGTTGACGAGGGTGCAGGACCCGAGCTCCTACGGCCTGGTCCCCGTCGACCCGGAGGGCCGGATCCAGCAATTCATCGAAAAGCCGCGCGCCGACCAGGCGGTGTCGTCCGCGCTCATCAACGCGGGAACCTACATCCTCGAGCCTGAGACGCTCGAACGGGTCCCATCCGGAGTTCCGTGGTCGTTCGAGCGCAACCTGTTCCCAGACCTGCTTTCCGGGGATGCGGGGCTTTACGGATTCGAGTCTGCGTCGTACTGGCTGGACCTGGGGACGCCGCAGAAGTATCTGACGGCGAACCTGGACGTCCTCGGCGGCAAGGTGGGCGAGCGTCCTCCCGGCACCCGGGACGAATCCGGGACCTGGGTCGACGAGGGCGCCACGGTGGACCCGGCTGCCCGGGTGAGGGGTCCGGCCGCGCTGGGAGCCGGATCGCGCCTGGAGGCCGGCAGTGTCGTCTACCCGCGGTCGTGCCTGGGCTCCCAGTGCGTCGTGGGACCGGGAGCCATCGTGGAGGAGTCGGTCCTGCACGACGAGGTCGTGGTCGAGGAGGGCGCGGTGGTCGAGCGGTCGATCCTTTGTGGTGGAGTCCGCGTGGGGGCCGGGACCCGCATCTCCGACGCGATCATCGGATCCGGCGTGAGGGTCGGACCGGGAAACGAGCTGCGAGCGGGGATCCGGCTGTGGCCTGGACTGGACGTCCCGGAGGCCTCGATCCGCTTTTAGCGGAACAGGTCCTGCTCCGCGGGTCGGACGATATCCGAAGCCCCGCCGGACGAAGGCTCCCACGCGTATCCACGGACGATGGCCGCCGGGACCCTGTCCAGCTTCCTCATCACGAGCTCGGCGGCGGACGCGATCTCGTCGATGTGCGCGATCTCGGTCACGGCCAGGGTCCGTCCTTCGGGGTCCTGCTCCCCGCGGTGGTCGCGCAGGGGCTTCAACCCTGACGACCCGATGGCGACGTTGGTCTGGCCGCTGCGCCAGGCCCGGCCGAACGTGTCGGACACGATGACCGCCACCGGCCCGGAGGCCGCGGACTGCAGCGAGGCCCGGATGCGGTCCGCGGAGGCGTCGGGGTCCCGGGGGAGCAGCGCGACCGTACCCGCGGGCACGCTGGACGAATCGACCCCGCCGTTGGCGCACACCAGGCCGTGGCGCGTCTCCACGATGATGAGCTGCGGCGTCTCCCGGACGACCCGGCGCGCCTCACGGCGCACGACCTCCCGGACCTCCTCTCGCGTGTTGGCGGGGACCGTCCGGCCCTCGGCCTTCGAGACGATCTTCTGCGCCAGCACCACGATGTCGCCCGGCTCGAGCGGCGTCGCCTGAGCTGCGGCGGCGGACGCCACGACGGCTCCGACGTCGTCTCCCGCGGACACCTCCGGGATCCCGGTGACTCCGATGACGCGGATCTCAGGCGGCAACTTCGAGCACCGTCTTGGCCAGGCGGGCGGCGTCCTCGGCGGACCGCATCACGGTGTCGCAGAGGACCGCGCGCATTCCCGCCGCCTCGACCCCGGGCGCGGCGCCTGCATCGCGTTCGTCCACGACGAACACGTCCAGCAGTCCCGCGTAGATGCGTGCCACTCCAGCGGGGGACACCTCGTGGCCCAAGGACGCCAGCAGCCGGTCCGCAGGCCCTTTGAGCGCTCGGCCCCCGACGATCGGTGACACCCCCACGCGCCGTGCCCGGGCCGCCGCGACGGCCTCACGCATGCCGGGGACCGCCAGCGGGGGAGCAGTCGAGATCAGCGGGTTCGACGGCGGGAAGATCAGGACCTCGCAGTCCGCGACCGCCTCGAGCACTCCGGGGGCCGGTGCCGCCCGGTCCGCGCCTTTAAAGGTGACGGCGGCTATCTCGTCGGACGCCCCGCGACGCACGAAGTACTCCTGGAAGTCCAGCGCCTCGCCCGCGGCCGTCGTGAACACCGTGCGGACGGGGTCGTCGCTCATCGGCAGCACCCGGCACCCGATGGACATCGCCCGCCGCAGGCCGTCCGTCGCCTGCGTCAGCGTCATCCCCGAGTCCAGCAGACGGGCGCGCAGCAGGTTGGTCGCTAGGTCGCGGTCGCCCAGTGAAAACCACTCCTGAAGGTCGGTGCCGCAGTCCGGGAGCTTCGACGCGAGGTCCCGGTACCGCTGGTCGCAGACGAACGTCTCCTCGCAGATCCCCCATCCCCTGTCCCAGTCGGACAGCCCCGCAAGGTGGTACAGGACGGTGTCGATGTCCGGCGAGACGTGCAGACCGCGCACGGACTCGTCGTCGCCGGTGTTCACGACCACCGTGAGCGACGCCGGATCGACAACCTGCACCAGGCCCGCCAGGAACCTGGCGGATCCCACCCCTCCCGCGATGACCGTGATCACCCGCGGATTCTAAGAGCAGCGACGTCCGGGGGCCGTGTGGCTCAGCAGGGAGGCGCGCCTTGTCCGCCGCAGCTTCCGATCAGCGTCCCTCCGCGCATCGCGCGCAGCCCTTCGACGTAGGTGAACGAGGCGTATACCCCGGCCCACAGCCCCCCCGACACCTTCCACGTCTGGCGCGTGTTGTCCGCCATGAGGGCCTCGACGGCATCGGCGTCCGGGTGGACGAAGCCGTAGGCCCAGTTGTATCCGGCGTCCAGGACGAATCCCTCCGCCGCCTTGACCACAGCCGCCTGCTCCGAAAGAGCCTCGGCGCAGAAGCCGTCCGCGACCGACGGCGTGTCCTCGGCGGACGGCGGGGAGGGACGGGCCGTCTCGATCCTCAGGCAAGTCCCCCGCCTGCCCCCGGACTCCACGTCGGCGCCGCGCAGGAGCTTCCAGGTGACGTCCTCCGTCTTGTCCTCGAGCACGACGCGATACGGACCCGCGGCCCCCCCGACGTCGGGCCGGATGTGAAGCGGGGTGCGGAGCGATTCCAGCGCCTCGATGCGCGGCGCGGTTGCGATCGCCGGGACGCTGCGCAGATCCGCTCGCAGGCTCTTGGGGAAGATGCGCCTGATGTCGCGCTCGTACTGCTCGTCCTGACCCGGAGCCTCGTGTGACTGCACGACGTACTTTTCCCCCTCCAGTCGGAGGGTCAGGGCCACCGGCAGCGCCTTCGTCCGGCCGAGCTCAGCGTGCGATCCACGCGGGACGAACTCCTGGCAGTAGGCCCACAAAAAGGCCCGCACCGTCCCTGTTCGGACGTCCTCGTCTCCCAGCTGCTGGAGGCTGCACACGCTCCTGGCTCCCGGCGAGGGCGGAGCGAAGGTCTGCTCGAGGTACGCCTTCATCGGTTCCCTGAGCTGCACGTCGTCCGCGGAGCTTTGAGGCGGCGACGGCCGCGGCGTCGGTGTGGACCGCGACCTTCCCCCGAACGACACCACGGCGATTCCCGCCACGCACAGCAGGGCGACGAGCCCGACGCCGTAGGTTGACCAGCGCTTCATGCAAACAACGTAAGGCCACTCCGCGCTCCCCATCGCCACCTCGCCGGTATCCTGACGCGACTGTCGGCGGCGGGAGGTCCGGTCACGTGGACGTGGCGGTTGCGGGCGCTCTGGACCGAAGCCTGAGCGCAGAGCCGCTCGGCCCCCGGGAGGTCGAGGCGATCCTGTCCTGCCCCGACGCAGAGCTTGAAGCCGTGCTGGACCGGGCGGCCCAGCTGCGCGACGAAGGTCTCGCTCAACAGGGCCTGGACGGCATCGTCACGTACTCGCGCAAGGTCTTCGTGCCCCTCACGCGCCTGTGCCGGTACCGGTGCTCGTACTGCACGTTCGTGACGCCGAGGGCCGAGGGTCCCGCCTTTCTCACGGAGCAGGAAATCCTGGACATCGCCCGGCGCGGCCGGGAGTGGGGGTGCACCGAGGCGCTGTTCACTCTCGGGGAGGGGCCGGAGGCCCGGCACCCGGAGGCGCTTGCGTGGCTTCGCGAGCGCGGGTTCGCGTCGACGATCGACTACCTGGTCCACGCGGCCGGACTCGTCCTCGGGCACACAGGCCTGCTGCCCCACGTCAACCCGGGGGCCGTCGGACATGACCAGATGGTCCGGCTCCGCTCGGTGGCCCCGAGCCAGGGACTGATGATGGAGCAGCTGACAGATCGTCTCCTGGCACCCGGACAGGCGCACGCCGGCGCACAGGGCAAGGCGGCGGCGGTTCGGCTGGAGCAGCTCGAGCTCGCGGCTCGCACCCGGACGCCGTTCACCACCGGGTTTTTGATCGGAATAGGGGAGTCGGTGGAGGAGAGGGCCGGGACGATCCTGGCCATCCGCGATGCGTGCAAGGGCCAGGTGCAGGAGGTCATCGTCCAGAACTTCCGCGCCAAGCCCGACACGCCGATGCGCGGCCGCTCCGAGCCGGACGAAGGGGAGATGCTGCGGGCGATAGCCGCGACGCGACTGGTTTTCGGTCCCCGGATGTCCGTCCAGGCCCCGCCCAACCTGAGCCCGGTCACCTACGGCCGGTACCTCGACGCGGGCCTAAGCGACTGGGGGGGCGTGTCGCCGGTGACGCCTGACCACGTGAACCCGGAGATGCCCTGGCCGGAGCTCGCCGGGCTGTCGCGGGTGTGCGAGCAGCGCGGCTTAAGCCTGCGCCAGCGCCTGGCCGTCTACCCCGGCTACGTGAGCGACACGGCCATCGACGAGTGGATCGCGGAGCCGGTGAGGCGCCACGTCCTCGCGCTGTCCGACGCAACGGGGCTCGCACGGGAGGAGAGATGGTACGCGGGCGAAGGATGGACGCCCGCGCACCGCGCGGCCCAGCCGGTCCCGAAGCGCAGGGCGCTGGCCCTTGCGGCCAACCGTCCGCGCCTGGCCGCCGCCGAGGTGTCCGCTGCGGCCGCCACCGGCGCGCGATGCGGCGACGCGTCCGGCGACGCCCTGGTTGGCTTCGACGAGATGCTGCCGGACACCGACTGCCGGACAGCCTTTGTCCACGAAAGGGCGGACCGCAGGCCCGGCCTCCCGCACCCCTGGATCTCGCCGTATCTGGTCCGCACCCGGCCCGCCGCGCCGGACGTGCGGCGGATCCTGTCCAAGGGGGCCGATGGGGCCCGTTTGGACCACAGCGAGGTCGAGCGGCTGTTCAGGTCGGAGGGCGCGGACCTCTCCGCGTTGCTGGCCGCGGCCGACGACCTGCGCAGGCAGGTCGCGGGCGACGTCGTGACGTACGTGGTCAACCGCAACATCACCTACACGAACCTGTGTCACACGGGGTGCGGCTTCTGCGGTTTCGCCCGGCCAGTCGGACATGCCGACGGCTACTACTTTGACCCTGCGACGGTGGCGGCCAAGGCCCGGGAGGCCCGGGACCTCGGCGCTACCGAGGTCTGCGTACAGGGGGGAATTCACCCGCACAACGACGGGCGCATCTACCTGGAGATCGCAGCCGCCATCAAGCAGGCGGTCCCGGACATCCACCTCCACGGGTTCTCCCCGCTCGAGGTGACGGTGGGGGCGCGGACGCTGGGCCTCCCGCTGAGCCGATACATCCCGATGCTCGCCGAGGCCGGCCTGGACTCGATGCCGGGCACCGCGGCCGAAATCCTGGACGAACGCGTGCGGCCGAAGATCACGCCCGAGAAGCTGTCCGCCGGCGATTGGCTGGAGGTCATGCGGACGGCCCACCGCTGCGGGATCCGGTCCACGTCCACGATCATGTTCGGCCACGTGGACGATCCGGCGGCATGGGCCGGACATCTGCTGTCTCTGCGGGACCTGCAGGCCGAGACCGGGGGGTTCACAGAGATCGTCCCGTTGCCCTTTGTGCACCATCGGTCGCCGATCTTCATGCGAGGCGGGTCGCGGTCCGGGCCGACGTGGCGCGAGTGCCTGAAGATGCACGCCGTAGCGCGCGTTGCGCTGCATCCTCTGATCCCCAACGTGCAGGGGTCGTGGGTGAAGATGGGCGCGGAGGGCGTGGTGGCCACTCTGCACGCCGGGGTGAACGACTTCGGCGGGACGCTGATGGAGGAGCACATCTCGCGGATGGCCGGCGCCAGCCATGGGCTGGGTGTGGCGGTGGGGGAGATCCGGTCGGCCATCCGGCGCGCGGGCCGCACGCCGAGTGAGAGGACGACTACCTACGCAAGCGTCCCGAAGCCGGTGACGACGGGACGGTCTCAAGCCTCGGGCTAAAGCCCCCTAGTCGTCGTCTCCGCCGCTCGAGCCGGCGTCGGAACGGCCACGACCCCGGCCACTCGAGGAATCCTGGTCATCGTCCTCAAAGGAAGGCCCGCCTCCGCCGGAGCCCCGGCCGGAGCTGCGCCCTTCGGTGCCCTGAGCGCCCGGGGAGCCCTGAGGAGCGCCCTCGCCGGACCCGGAGTTGCCCTGGCCCTGGTTCCCGGACCCGGAGTTGCCTTGGCCCTGGTTCCCGGACCCGGAGTTGCCCTGGCCCTGGTTGCCCTGGCCCTGATTCCCGGATCCGGAGTTGCCCTGGCCGGAGCCATCGTCGGTCGGCTGGGCGCCGGGCTCGCTGACGGTGTCGCCGGGCTTGTCGGAGCCGGGTCCGCTGTTGCCGGCGCGGGCCTGGGCCTCGGCCGCCTTGGATCCGTTGGCAATGGCGCGGTCGATTGCGAACAGCGCCTTGGGGCTGGCGGAGGAGGCTTCCAGCTTCGCTCTGACCGCCTGAAGTCTGTCGATGTGCTTTGAGATGGCCGCCAGGACGTGTTCGCGCAAACGGCCCTCGTCGGTTCCCAGGCCGGTGGTGGACTCAGCGAGAGCCAGGTCAAAGGACTTCGCGGCGTCGCGAACGGCCTCCAGCGCCAGTCGGCCCGACCGGGCTTTGTCGGCCTCCCGGAGGCGCTCCGCGGCCAGCTCGAGGTGGGTGGAGGCGCGGGAGCCGGGGTCGCGCGAAGCTGCCAGCTGCACCCGCTCCAGAGCGCGGTCCAATCCGTAAAGGGGGTCACCGGGCCCGGACGGGTCGGCCGCGAAGGCCACGGCCGAGGTCCCGACCACCAGCACGAGAGCAGCCGCCAGGACGGCGAGGGTCCTGATGCGGCCCGGGCTGCGCACCGGCAGGGTGACCACCGTGGCGTCCGCGGACCGGTCGGCCTGGCGGATCTTCGACAGCAGAAGGGCTTCGTGGCGCGCAGCGACGTCCGCCGGCACCTTGGCGCTCAGCGCCTCGGTTACCCGCGCTTCCACGCCCTGCAGCTCGATCGGAGTTTCCCTGTCGCTCACACCGGCCCCCTTGGTCAGTGGTACATCGTCCGGAATGCCCGGAGGGTTACGGTCCCGGGGCGGTCCCCGGCAGGTCCTGCCCGGCCCCCTTGAGGCGCCTGGCCATCGTGGCCATGGCCCTGTGCTGCAGGGCCTTCACCGCCCCTTCCTTTTTGCCCAGGATCTCCGCGACCTCGGCGATCGGCAGGTCCGCGACCAGCCTCAGCATGACGACGTCGCGCTGGTCCGGGGACAGCCCTTCCACGACCTCCAGGATCCTGGCACGCTCCACGTGCTCCAGGGCCTCCGACTCGGTGTCGGCCGCTGCGGCAGGGAGGTGTCCCGAATCCGCCGCCTGCTCCAGCTGGTCGTGGCGCCTGCGGGATTGCTTCCGGAAGTGGTCCAGCATCGTGTTGCGGGCGATCCTGAACACCCACCCGCGGAAGTTGTCGGGCGTCCCCTTGAATTTATGGGCGGACTCGATGACGTCGAGGAAAACGTCGGCCGTGAGGTCCGCCGCCCAGGCTTCGTTTCGGGTGTTGCGGAGCAGGTATGCGTAGATGGGATCGGACAGCGCGCGGTAGACGGCGACTATGCCGTCGGAGTCACCACGACAGGCGGCCGCTACCGCCTCGGTGGTCAGGGGGGAAGGCTTGTCGCTGCCCACAATCACGCAGGGTTCCACCCTATACTTCGAAGTCGCGAGATTCTCCAGGGGCCACCTCCGGCAGCCGTCCGAACCTCCGACCGAGGACGCCATGACCTCCAACCAGCGGCACCCGACCCCTCCCGCCGAGCAGGAACCAGCCGCGCCAGGCGCGGTGCCGTCGGGTCCGGACGAGTCCCAGGACCCGGCATCGGCGGCCTTTGAGCAGGTCCTGGACAGGTTGCGGGAAGCGGTGGGAGACCTGAGGTCCAGCGTCGACAGGGCTACCGGCGACGTGGCGGCGGTGCCGCAGGCGATTGTGGAGCTCAGCGACGGCATCAAGGCATGGGCCTCGGCTATCGAGCAGCGCCTGGACTCCCTGCCGCCGACGGTCGTCACCGCCTTCAGGGACGCCACGGCAACCCAGGCGCAAGCGTTGCCGCCGATGCGGGAGGACCTGTCCCGGCTGGCCAAGTCGCTGCCGGGTATGCAGGAGACGTTGGGACAGCTTGCCAAGGCGGTGCCGGACACCGCTGTGCGCGGCACCGTGGACGAGCTCAAGGTGGCCCTCACCGCCGCCTCCGGCGACGTCAAGACCCTCGCGCAGGCGATGCTCGACCTCAACGGCGGCCTGCGCGAGTGGAGCGATCGTCTGGAGCAGAGGATCGCGGGTCTGGCCACCGCGCTGCTCCAGGCCCTCAGGGACCTGACGCTGTCCCAGGAGGCCGCGCTGTCGTCGGTGGCCGATGAGGTGGCCGCCGCGACGGCCGATATGCGCCGCGAGCTCGGCGACCAGATGCACGACACGACGCGTTCGCTCGGCTCCCGCCTTGACGGGGTGCGCGAGCAGCTGGTGGAGTCTCGCGAGCTGACGGGCTACCTGCGGGACCAGACCGAGGATCTGGACAAGGTACTGGGGGGGCTGGGCGACGTTCCGCAGCGCCTGGAAGGGGTCGTGGCGCAGGCGCTTCGCCGTGCGCTGACCGTCCGCGCCGGACTGATGGCCGAAGCGGAAAAGGTGATGACACAGGTCTTTGCCCCGATCGAGTCCAGGGCCCAGGACCTTGCCGCCTCCCTGGAGGCGGCCTCGGCGTCCGTCGAGGAGGCGAAGCTGGACGAGGACCTGCGCCTGATGGCGGTGCGTCAGGACGAACTCGCCGCACGTGTGGACGAGATCCAGGACTCCATCGAGGCACAGCTCGCGGAGGCAGAGGCGCAGCGGCGCGAGACGGCGCTGGCGCTGGCCGAGGCCATCGACCGTGCGGCCAGGGGGCTGGAGCCGGGTGCCGTCGCGGCCCTGAGGTCGGCGCCGAGGACCAGGGCCTCCACCCGCTGGCCCGCCACGCCCAGGACCAGGCTCACCACCTCACCACCCGCCGCCAGGAGGCGTGCATCGTCCGCCGCTTCCCGTACGCCCGCGCCTGCCGAGCAAGCCGAGGCGGCACAGCCGGAGGCGGCGGCCGAGCCCGCGCCGTCCAGGGAGCCTCGGCGGGCGGCCCCGGCAGGCAGGTCCGCGACTGCGGCCAAGCAAACGGCGGGTGGCTCCGGGAGACGGAGCGGCGCCAGGGTCAAAGGGGGTCTGAAGAGCGCTGCAGCGAAGGCCAAGGCGGCAAAGCCCGCGGCACGGACGGCGCCAAAGACATCGGCGGCCAAGACCGCGACGAAGCCGCGGCACGCCGGGGCTGCGGCCAAGACCCGGAAGAAGGCCGCGAGCAAAAAGGCTGCGGCCGGCCGCGGCAAGGCTCGCGCCGGCAAGGGCGCCGCGGCCAAGACCCGGACGCGCCAGTTCATCCCGCTGTAGCCCTGATGCGCTCACCGAGGGTCCTGGCTGTTGTCGTAGCCCATGCGTCCGGCTCGTGGCTCCCGCACGTCATCGAGTCGCTGGACGCCCAGACCTACCCCGAGCTCGAGGCGGTCGTCGTTCGGCTGGGTGAGGTGGAGGTCCCGGCCGGGCGGCGGGTGAAGGCGGTCCTGGACCGGCTGCCGGACATCGGCTTCGCCCGCGCGGTCAATACCGTCGCGGCCGAGACCAAAGCGGACGCCGACTACGTGCTGCTTCTGCACGACGACGTGTCTCTCGCCCCCGACGCGGTGGAGAGGATGGTCGAGGCCTCGCAGGTCGAGCCGAGGCCGGCGGCCGTGGGCGCGAAGCTCGTGGACTGGGACGCCCCCGAGGTCTTGCAGGAAGTCGGCAGCTCCATCGACAGGTTCGCCGCTCGAAGCACTGGGCTGGAGGCGCACGAGGTGGACCACGCCCAGCACGACGCTTCGACCGAGGTCCTTTTCTGCTCTGACGCCTGCCTGCTCGTGCGCCGCGAAGCCCTGGACAAGATGGACGGCCTCGACCCGGGGTCGTTCCCGCTGTTCGAGGACGTGGACCTGTGCTGGCGCCTGCGCCGGGACGGAGAACTGGTGGTCGTCGCTCCGACGGCACGCGTGCGTCATGTGGCCGCGCTGTCCAGGGGCCTGCGGGACAAACGGCCGGACCCTGCGGGACTGAGGGCGCGCGAGGAGCGGGGACGGCTGAGGTTCATGCTCACCAACTACTCGCCCCTGACCCTGGCGGTGATCCTGCCCCAGTACGCAGTTATGGGACTGGCGGCCGTCGCGACCGGACTGGTGCGCAGGCAGTTCTGGACGTTCAGGCCATACGTTTCGGCCTGGTTCGCCGCCGTGAGGGACCTGGGGTCGGTCATCGAGCGCCGTCGCCTTTCGGGCCCGCGGCGCGTGTCGGACCAGGACCTGCTTCGGCTGGCATCCCGGCGTGCGGCGGTGACGCGGCGCTACGGCCGTGTGGACCTCGCATCCAGGATCGGCGAGGGCATGACGGCGCTGGAGAAAAGGTTGTCGTCGGCGGCCAGGGACCCCGCCGTGTGGGCTGGCGTCGCGGCGGTCGCAGTCCTGCTCCTCACCCTTCGTTCGGTCCTGGGCGCAGGCGAGTTCACCCTGGGCGAGGTCCGGCCGTTCGAGCCCTTCGCCCGGGCGGTGCGTCACTACTTCGCGGCGGAGCAGCCGGGATCGCTCGACGCCTATGGGCGGCCCAGCGCCGGCATCCTCCTGCTGGGCCTCCTGCGGTCCGTGGCCCGCTCGGGCCCTGCTGCCGAGAAGCTCCTGCTGGTGCTCCCGATCCTGCTCGCGGGAGCGGGGGCCTCGAGGCTGGGACGTGTCCTGGGTTTGTCGCGGGCCCGGCGCCTGCTCGTGGTGCTGGCGATGATCAATCCGTTCACGCTTGTGCTCCTGCGCGAGGGCCTGGCCGGCCCTCTCATTCTCTGGGCGGCGACGCCCTGGGTGGCGGCGGTGCTGCTGCTTCCCCCGCCCGACGAGCGCAGCTCGGTGCTTGACCTCGTCCGGCGAAACGCAGGCTGGGCGCTGCTGTGGGCGGCCGTCGCGGCAATGCACCCTCCCTCCGTGCTGTGGTTCCTCGGCTTCGGTGCCGCCGCGCTCGGCGCCCGGGCCGGAGACGGACAGGGACCTCTGCGCGTGCGTCTTCTGGCCGTCGGGGCGGCGTCGGCTTTTTTGCTCAACCTTCCGTTCTCCCTGGACTGGTTCACGAGCCGCTCTCCGCTCATCGGCGCCGCTCCCGGGTTTTTGGCTTCGGCCGCGCACGGACTGCAGCAGGCGACGTTCGGGGCGGGGTGGCCGGTGCTGGCCTGGGTGGCCGTGGCGCTGATCGTGACCTACGTCGTCGGACCAACCCGGGCGACGCTGTCGGCGAGCCTTCTGCTCGGGGCGGCGTGGGTCGCGGGGGTGACGCAGTCCGTGCCGCGCGGGACCGCGCTGGCGGCCATCGGCTGGTGCTCGCTGCTGCTGCTCGCCCTGGTCACCAGGCGCGTGGCCGACGAGCTGCCGCGCTTTGAGCTGGGGTGGCGGCACGCGCTGATCATCGGCTCGTCCGCGACGGTCGCGCTGACTTGGCTCGCCGCATCCGCCATAGCCGTGACGTCCGGTACGAGGGCCCAGGTCGTCCCCATCGTTCCGACCAGCGAGCAGTCCGCGGGACGGGTCCTGTGGATGGAACGCGCCGGCGAGGGAACCCTTACCTGGACCACGAACGGGTTCGACACCACGATGCACCGGTACCCGCCCGCCAAGGGGCCCGAGGAGCGGCTGCTGACCCGGACCCTGGAAGCGTCCAGGCAGCGGCGGACCCACCGTGCCGGCGCCGTCCTGTCGCTGGCGGGGGTGTCGCATATCGTCGTTCTGGGGCCGGAGCAGGGCTTCCAGTTCGGTGAGCAGGCGGACCTGTCGCCCACTGATCGCCAGGAGGGCGGCCGCGTCTACCGCAACGCTTCCTGGCGCGGGCAGGCGATGCTCCTGCCGGCGCCGCCATCCGCGGCCCTGAGCGCGCGCGGTGTAGCCGACGTCGTCCGCGACGCAAGGCGCGTCACGCTGAGGCAACGGGGTGGGACGACCACCCTTCGCGCGGGTGACGACAAGGGCGTCGTGTACCTGGCCTCCGGTGCCAGATCTGGCTGGCGGATCGGGGGGCGCCGTGCCACACCCGGTGCCGCCGGGGTCTGGGTCAAAGCGTCCGGACTTCCCGCTCCGGCGGAGGCGGTTCCCGGCGGACGTGCGGCCAGGGCGCTCATGCCCCTGCAGGTGGTCGCCGTCCTGGCTCTCGTCGGGGCGTGGGCGGCGGGCACGTATCTGTCCGGCCCCCAAGCCGCCGAGTCGGCCCGCGTGCTGCCCTTGCGACCGCTGCCGGTGCACAGGCTGCTCCCGCTGGTTCCTGTCCTGCTCGTGGCCTTCGCCGCCTGGTGGTCCTGGACGGGACGCTCCGCTGCCGCCGAGACCTCGTACCTGTCGTCGGCCTGGTACTGCCCCGCGGCCGGCCGCGCCTACTCGCAGCAGATCGGGATCGTCAACCCATCGGGGAAGCCGGCGCGGTTCCTCGTCCGGCCGCGCTTCGGTGAGCCCGCCACCAGTGGAAACCTGGGCGCCTACGGGCGGCGCACCATCGACGTGGACGCCAGGCAGGGGGCGGTCGTCGAGACGTTCGGACAGCAACTGGTCGTCGGCGTATCGGTGTCGGCAGCGCGCGGGGGTGGGGCGACAGGATCCGCGGCTTCGCTGTGCGCGCCATCGCTGCCGGACGACAGCGTGTTCTCCGAAGGTGGCCGCAATGCTCTGCGTGCGCCCGACCCGCTGAAGGACGAGTACCTGATCACCAACCCGTTCACGGAGCCGGCTCGCGCAGCGGTGAGGTTCATCGCGCCGGAGGAGTCGGTAGCTCCCCCCGAGTTCCAGGACCTGCTGATCGAGCCGGGGCAGACCGTGACGGTGGACCACGAGTCCAAGCTGGAGCCGCAGCCGGCGCTGAGCACGCACGTGTCGGTGTGGCAGGGAAAGGCCGTCGTTGCCCGGCGGTTGTCCACCCGCAGGGATCTCGCCTGGAGCATCGGGCTGCGGCCGCAGAGGTCGGGAACGGTGCCGCGCGCGATCACGAGGGGAGCCGGCACGTCGCTGGTCGCGGCCAACGTGGCGGACGATGACGCCGGGATGTCCGTCTCGATCATCGGAGCCGAGGGCTCGCTGCCCGATACGGGGCTGGACGTCGAGGCGAACCGGCGGGCGGTGCTCGATCTCGCCGACACCGCCGCCGACGAGGAGAACCTGCTGGTGAGCTACACGTCGCCGGTCCCGGTCGCCGTCGAGTCGGTGGTGGTCCCCCAGAACCGCGAGCGGGTTTCGGTCCTGCCGGCCCTGGTCCCCGCAAGGCGGTGGGCGATACCGCTCGCGGAGGGCAGGACCCTGCTGCTGTCCAACTCCGGTACAGACCCCGCCCGAGTCACCATGCGCGGCCTGGGTCCCGGCCCCCCGATCGATCGGATCACGGTTCAGCCGGGGCGTATGGAGGTCGTGGAGCTGCCGGAGGCACAAGAAGGGTTCGGCGTGCTTCTGGAGGCGTCCTCACCCGTCGCGGTGGCCGCGGTCGGGGGGTCCGGAAGCCTCGCCGGGCACCCCCTCGGCTGACCGCCTCGAACCTCCTGCGGTCCCGCGGGGTTTTCAAATCGCGGCCGGACGCGTATAGTGCAGAAGTTCTCGGCCGTCAACCATTGTGACCCATGCGCCTGGTGTTACAGAAGATCCGTCGTGTGCTGTTCTCAAAGGCCTGCGCGCTCACGTCCGGGGTGCTGTCGATCTCGCTCGTGGCCGCGGGTGGCGGTGCCGTGGCCTACGACCGCAACGGATCCGGCTTGATCCTGCCGAACACACGCATCGCAGGCGTGTCCGTAGGTGGACTGACCCGTGAAGCCGCGGTAGCCGCCGTCAAGGCCGAGGTCGAGGACCCGCTCCACAAGACCGTCCGTGTCCACGGTGCCGGGTTCGACCGCACGACCACCCCTTGGGAGCTGGGCATGCGTGTGGACGTGGCAACGGCCGTGGAAAAGGCCCTCGACGAAGCGGAGCGCGGCAGCGTGGCCGACCGGGTGTGGCGCCGCCGATTCGGTGGCGGACAAAGGGACTTTTCCCTGGCCCCCGAGTTGAAGGACCCGAAGATGCGCTCGCTCGTCAGCGAGGCGGCCGAGAAGGTCCGCGTCCCTGCCCAGGACGCCAAGATGTCGTCGGCGGGGGGCTGGATACGCGTGACGCCGTCGCAGCCCGGCCGCGCGCTGGACGTCAAGGCCGCCGAGTCCGACCTGGAGCGGGCAGTCCACGAGGGCGGCGAGGTGGCGCTGCGGACGAAGGTGGTCGAGCCGAAGGTCTCCGCATCGGCTTTCTCCAAGGTGATCCTGGTGCGGGCCGGCGAGAACAAGCTGTACCTGTACGAAAGCGGTGAGATCAGCCGCACCTACTCGGTGGCCACGGGCGCCCCGGAGTTTGAGACGCCGCGAGGCACGTTCACGATCGTGCGCAAGCGCAAAAACCCCACGTGGGTGAACCCCGGCAGCGACTGGTCCAAAAAGCTGCCCGGCCAGATCCCGCCCGGCCCGGACAACCCCCTGGGCAGCCGGGCGCTGGACCTCAACGTCGGCGGCATCCGCATCCACGGCACCCCGGACTCCGGCTCGATCGGGTACAGCGTGTCCCACGGCTGCATCCGCATGCACATGCCGGAGGCCGAGGACCTGTTCGCGCGCGTCGAAACCGGGACCAGGGTCGTCATCGTGTCCGCCGGCCCGTCAAAGCCCCGCGCCGCCAAGGGGGCCAAGCCCTCTGCCTCTCCCGCAGCTCCCGCCGCGCCCGCACCAGCGCCGCCGGCGGCACCAGCGGCCTGACTATCCCCCGTCGGTAGTGCGTGTGACCCACTACCCCCGCGTCTTACCATGCGGATCTGCTACCTAAGACACCAGGGTCACCCACAGGGGGCGAAAACCCGAACGCACGGCCCCTCAGCAGGCAAAACAGAAGGACCGGGCGTCGGCCCGGTCCTCCAAAACAAAGTTCCCGCCGGGCCGAGGCCCAACGGGATCTAAAAACCATAGTACCCGGCTCCAGCAAAACCCGCAACTTTTTACGACCCTAGGCGCCGAGTAGGTGGGGATCGAAGTTCGTTGATTCTGTCCTCGGCCGCCCCTACGCTTTGGCCCGTGGAGTCCCGCTACTGCTCCAAAACGGGGTGCGGACGCGAAGCTGCGGCCTGCTGCGGCTTCAACTACTCGCAGCGGCTCGTCTGGCTGGCGCCCCTTGCGATTGAGCCCATTCCCTCCACCTACGATCTCTGCGAGCGCCATGCCTCGGAACTGAGGGTGCCGAACGGCTGGAGCCTCGAGGACCGGCGCCCGGTCCAGGTGGAGGCTTCCCTGCTGCTTCCTTAGCGGGTCGGTCCGCCCAGGAACCCGCACCTCCTCGAGCAGAGTTCCCCTGGCTTCTTGGGTAGCGTGTCACCAAGACATGCCGATCTCCAAGGAGCTCATCCGGGAGATTCGCAGGCTGGACGCGTACGACCTTCGCCGCCTGCTCATGCTCATCCGCGGGCTGCTCGTCGCCGAGGACCCCGCCGGGACCGACCATACCGGCAAGATCACCTACCGGCAGGAGACCGTGCGATGTGGCAAGCCCACGTGCACCCGTTGTCCCCACGGGCCCTACTGGTACGCGTACTGGCGCGAGGGCGGCCGCGTCAGGTCCCGCTACGTGGGGCGGGAGCTGCCGTCCGGCGCCACCCCACCCAGCGCAACCTCACAGACGTAGTCATTTCGAGCTACCGGCTAGCGGTTCGCACTGGCCATTGCCCGTCGGAAGCGCTGCTCGTCTAGAGGCTGAAGGGACTTGCCGGACCTACAGGAGGAGCCATGGAGTGCCCCGAGTGCAGCGCGGAAGACTTCGCGACGATCCACTTCGACTCGGTGGCCGATGGGGCTGAGTTCCACTTCTGCAGGCGGTGCGAGCACAGGTGGTGGCTGGCCGGAGACGGCAGCCCGCTGTCCCTGACGGACCTGCTGGCCAACGCGCCGGAAGCCGACGGAAGGTCGGTCCGCCGCGCATCCTAGGGTGACCGGGTCCGCTCGTTATGCTGGCCCGATGCTGACCAGGGCCCGGTCCAGCGGTCTGTACGTCCGCGCCTCGCGCTATCCGATCATCGGGCAGTTCATCAAGTACGCCATGGTGGGGGCGCTGAACGTGGCGGTCGGACTGTCGATCTTCAACCTTCTGCGACTCGTGGACGTCCACCCGAACATTGCGCTCACCGTGGCTTTCACCGTCACCAGCATCCAGTCCTATGCGCTGAACAAGAAGTGGTCTTTCAAAGACCAGGGGCGCCACGGAATCACCAAGGGATATCTGCTCTTCGTGAGCTTCACCCTCGTCGGCTTCGCGATACAGCAGATCGGCTTCACGGTCAGCTACAAGCTGCTGCTGCACCGGTACGGGAAGCTCGGCGAGAACCTGGCCATCCTGTCGGTCACGCCGTTCTCGGTGCTGTGGAACTTCCTGGCCTACAGGCGCTGGACGTTCGGGGCTGCCCGCAACGAAGCTAGGGTGTCCTGAGTTCCCTGCGCATCGCGGCGATCTCCCCGATCGTCCTGGCTATCACCTTGGGAGTGGCTCCCTTGGGCCTGCCCGCCGTCCTGGGATGGTGCGGCACGCCCACCTCCGCGACCCGGTAGCCGGCGATCCTGGCCCGGATGAGCAGCTCCGGCGAGATAAAGGCGTATTCGGAGACCAGCGTCGGCAGCAGCCGGTCGAGCACCTCCCGGCGGATCAGCTTGAAGGCGCAGTCGACGTCGTGCTGCTCGACGGAGAAGAGCAGCCGCAGAACCGTGTGGTAGACCCTCGCCACTGCCAGCCGGTGCCACGGGTCGTTGCGCTTGATCCTGTAGCCGACCACCACGTCCGCGCCTGAGAACAACGGCATCAGGCGGTCGAGGTCGGAGATCCTGAACTGCCTGTCGGCGTCGGTGAAGAACACGGCGTCCCCGCGGCTGGCCGCCATCCCCGTCCTGAGAGCCTGGCCGTACCCCCGGTTGGCATCGTGCGACTCCAGCCTCACCTCGGGGTGCTTCGCGGCCAGCTGCCGGACGACCTCGCCGGTCGAGTCGGTTGAGCCGTCGTCCACGACTATCAGCTCGAACCGGTCGGCGAAGCGCGGCAGTACCTCGAGGGCCTCCTCGAGAAGGCCTCCGATGTTCTCGTGTTCGTTGAACGCGGGGAAGAAGCAGGACAGGAACGCGATGCGGATGACCGGCCTCCGACGTTCGGGGAGACATACCCTACCCACGAGCCGCCCGCCCGTATCCTTTGCGCGTGGTTCGAAGCGATTCCCTGAGGACACTTCCCCGCCGTGCCGCCGAGTGGGCATCCACGCCCGCCGGGCTGGCCTGGCTGTTCGTGATCGGCTTCGCGATCCGCCTGTGGCTGGCACGGGGGCCGGGGTTCAAGATCGACATGGGGACGTTCTCCTATTGGGCCGACCGGCTCGCAACAGTCGGCCCGAGTCACTTCTACGACGACCCGGAGCTGTTTGCCGACTATCCCCCCGGCTACCTGTACGTGCTGTGGGGTGTGGGCAAGCTGTCGCGCGCTCTGACGGGCGGCGCTCCCTCGGACTTCCTGCTGAAACTGCCGGCGATCCTGCTCGACCTCGTCCTGGCCGGGGTCGTCGTACGCCTCGCGACGCGCCTGACCCCGTCTTCGTTCCGGGGCTTCCCGTGGAGGGGCGTGGCCGCCGCGGCCATCCTCGTCAATCCCGCCGTCTTCTTCGTTTCAGCGGTCTGGGGGCAGGTGGACGTCGCGCTGGGGGTGATCGTGCTGAGCGCCTTTTTGCTCCTGGGCACGGGACCCCCGTCGATGATGCGCGAGGCAAGTGGGCTGGCGCTCCTGGTGCTCGCCATCGCCGCCAAGCCCCAGGCGTTGTTCGTCGTCCCGGTGGCGGTGCTGCTGCTGGTCTGGCGCCACGTCCGTGGCGAGTCGTCCCAGCGGGGACCGATGGGCGTTGGGGCGGGCCTCGCGCGAGTGGGGGGCCTGGGCGTGTTCAGCCTCGGGGTGGCCCTGGTGATCATGTGGCCGTTCCGGCTGGGCCCCCTGAGGGTCTGGGAGTTCTACCGTCAGGCTTCGGGCACCTACAAACACACCAGCGTCTGGGCATTCAACTTCTGGGGCCTCGCGGGGTTCTGGCGTCCGGACTCCGGACCCGAGGCATTCGAGGTGTTCGGCGTGCCTGCCTTTGCCGTGGGTCTGGCCCTGTTCGTGGCGGGGTCGGCCCTGGTGCTGGTCCAGGCCTGGCGCCGGCTGAATGCCGGCGAGTCGGAGGGCCGGGTGCTGCTGTTCGGTGGGGCAGCAGCCAGCATGATCGCGTTCTGCGTCCTGACCAGGATCCACGAGCGGTACCTGTTCTTCTCGCTCGTGGCTCTCGCGCCGCTGGCCGCGTACCGCGGCTTCCGCCGCGCTCTGGCTGTGCTGTCGGTGCTGTTCTTCGTCAACGTCTACTACCCGTACGTCTACTACACCTATTTCTACGAGCAGTCCCGGAACCGGCCGTACCGGTTCGGGTCGCTGTTCGAGGGCATCTACGGCTCGCCCGGGGCGACGGATGCGGTGCAGCTGAAAGTCTTGAGCGTCGTCACAGCGCTCTTCTGCCTCTTCGTCGCCGTAGCCGGCTGGGGGTGGCTGCGCAGCCGCTCGGGGGCCGAGCTGCCGCCGGACTCGGAGACGGCCGAGGAAGCAGTGGCGGACGGGGAGGCCGTCACGCCCGAGCCGCGGCGCGACTGGACGCTGACGCTGCACCCCGTGGGAGCCCGGGGGATGGCTGTGGCCGTCCTGGTGGTCCTGATCGCCCTGGCCACCCGGCTCCCGGGACTGGCTTCGCCGCCGGGCATGTACTTCGACGAGGTCTACCACGCGCGCACCGCCGGCGAGTACCTGGAGAAGCGGGCGGTGTACGAGTACACGCACCCTCCACTGGCCAAGGAGCTCATCGCCCTCTCCACGAAGACGGTGTCGGGATTCGAGGTGCGTGAGGGCCCCCGGCCGAGACGGGCAGCCTCCGGCATGGTCGCGGCCGGCGACGGCGACGTGGCGGCATGGGTCGCACGGGGGGAAGGCCAGCTTCGGCTGCGAACAGGTTCGGTCACCGGCGACTGCACACTGCGCGCGTCCCGCAGCTTTCCCGTCGCGTTCGAACCCACCGTCGTGGGTGTCTCGGACGTTCTGACCACGGTGGGCGGAGCCGCCGAGCAGGGACCCGTCGCCGCCGGCTTCTCTTCGGCCGGACAGGTGTGGTCGGTCCCGATGGCGTTTCTTCCGGTCGCGGTGGCGAACCTGGGGGGAACGTCCTTTGTGGTCACCCAGGACGGCTCTTTGTCCACGGTGTCGTTCGAGGGTCAGCTCGAGGTGAGGGCCCAGGGAGCGTCGGCGGTCTCGGCGGACCCGCGCAACAGCGTCGTCTGGGTGTCGTTCCCGGACGACAAGCGCGTGGCGTCGTTCACGCAGGACGGAGTCCAGAAGGAGTCCGTGGCGGTGTCCGGGGCGCCCGGCCCCTTGGTCGCGCCCGACGGGTCGAACCGGGTGCTGGCGGCGGACGCCGGCGCGCCGGCGATCGAGTCTGTGGACACGGAGGCCAAGAACCGGACTGCCGAGTTCACCCGCGGTTCCGCCGACAGGCTCGTCACCATTCCGGACACGGGCCTCGCGTGGGCTTCCGAGGGGACCAGGGTGCGCGTGATCGAGCCACTCGGGCTGGCGCAGATCGGGTCGGTCCGGCTGCCCGGCTTTCCCGTCGCCCTGGTGGCCGACCGCGACGACAACCAGGTGGCTGCGGTCCTGCCCGACGGCAGTCTCGCCTGTGTGCGCGGCTCGCCGACGTTCGGGTGGCGGTTCGGCAGCGCCCTGTTCGGTTCGCTGATGGTGGGGCTGGCGTTCCTCATAGCGCTGAGGTGCTTCGGCAACCCGCGCCTGGCCGCCCTCGCGGCTCTGTTCCTCGCCGTATGCGGACTGGCTTTCACAATGGCGCGGATCTCGATGATCGACAGCTTCGTGGCCGCCTTCATCGCAGCCGCCTGGTTCGCGGCATTGTCGAGCCTTTACCACTGGGGCGCCCGCTCAAGCGGCGCGCGCTCCAGGGCCGCGACCCTCGGTTGGGTCGCCGCCTGCGGCCTGATGCTCGGGATGGCGATCGCGTCGAAGTGGGTCGGGGTCTACACGTTCGCCGGCATCGGCGCGCTGTACCTGTGGGACCTGGCCGTCCGCCGCAAGGACAGCATCATCTCGGTAGCCGGCCATCCGGCTGCGTCGCTCGCGGCGGCGGCGGTCCTGCTGGTCGCGATACCGGCGGGCGTCTACGTCGCGACCTACATCCCCTACTTCAGCCTGGGGAACTCCTGGCAGCAATTCACTGCGCTGCAGGCCTCGATGTACGACTACCATGCCCACCTCACCGCGACGCACGACTTCGGCTCCCCCTGGTACGGCTGGCCGTTCGGACACAAGGCGGTGTACCTGTGGGTGAACTCGCCGGGGCAGCCCCATGCGGAGATGTGGACGACGGCCAACCCAGTGGTTTTCCTCGGCGGGCTCGTTGCGATGGTGGCCGCGGCGGTAGCGGCCGTCCGCACCCGGTCGGTTGCTCTGGCCGCCATCCCGGTCGCCGCGCTGGCCCAGATCCTGCCCTGGACGCTGGTGAGCAGGGTCGCCTTTCTGTACCACTACCTGGCCATCGTCCCGTTTTTGTGCATCGCGCTGGCGTGGTGGCTGATCCGCGCCCCGGGAGACGAGCGCCGGCGTCGGATCCGGGTGACGGCTGTGGCGGTAGCGGCGGTCGTCGCGTTTCTGCTGATCCTGCCCATCCTGGACGGCTGGACGGTCGGCGACGGTTACATCTCCGCCGTGAAGCGGGCCACCGAGGGCATCTCGTTCGCGCCCGTGTGGCTGCTGCAGAACACCGTCGGCGCGTTACTCGGCTGAGCGAGTCCGGGCGTCCGGACGACTCTCCGCACGGACGTGGGAGGATTCCCCGGTGAACCTCGACGCGATCTTCAAGGCCTACGACATCCGGGGGCTGTACCCCCAGGAGCTGGACGAGCAGGCCGCCCTCCGCATCGGTGCCGCCTTTGCGGAGTTCACAGCGGCGAAAGAGGTACTGGTCGGGCGGGACATGCGTTCGTCGTCACCCTCGCTGGCCGCCGCCTTTATCGAAGGCATGGGTTCTGCCGGCGTGGCCGCCGTGGACGTGGGGATGGTCTCCACCGACTGCGTCTACTTCGCCTCCGGACGCCACGGGCTGCCCGGCGCGATGTTCACCGCATCCCACAACCCCGCGCAGTACAACGGCATAAAGCTGTGCCTGCCGGGCGCGGCCCCCGTGGGAGCCGACACGGGCCTGGCCCGGATCAAGGAGCTGGCGGGGGCGGTCAAAGGGACTGCCGCCGTGGCTGGAACGACGCGGGAGCTGGACGTGCTGCCGCAGTTCGTGGACCACCTGCTGTCGCAGGTGGACGTGGACGCGATGCGCCCGATGGTCGTCGCGGTCGACGCGGCCAACGGGATGGGTGGACTGGTCGTCCCGGCCGTGTTCGACCGGCTGCCCATCAAGGTCGTGCCGCTTTACTTTGAGCTCGACGGCACCTTCCCGAACCACCCGGCGGACCCCATCCAGCCGGAGAACCTCGCCGACCTGCAGCGAGCCGTGCTCGAGTCGGGGGCCGAGGTGGGGATGGCCTTCGACGGCGACGCCGATCGCGTGTTCCTGGTGGACGAGCGGGCGCAGCCGGTGTCCGGCAGCCTCACGACGGCTCTGGTGGCCAAACGGGTCCTCGCCCGGGAGCCGGGGGGCACCGTCATCCACAACGTCATCTGCTCGCGGGTGGTCCCGGAGGTCGTCCGGGAGTCCGGAGGCGTGCCGGTCCGGTCGAAGGTCGGCCACTCATACATCAAGCAGCTGATGGCCTCCACCGGCGCGGTGTTCGGAGGCGAGCACTCGGGCCACTACTACTTCAGGGAAAACTACCGCGCCGACTCCGGCCTGCTGGCGGC
>DATLNZ010000159.1 GCA_035536535.1 Actinomycetota bacterium
GGCTCCGGAGCGGTGATCGAACCGCCGCCGCCGTTCGAGGTCCGGCTGGACCGCTCCACGCTCGTCCGCTACGCCGGGGCGTCGGGAGACTTCAACCCCATCCACTGGGACGAGGGGTACGCGCAGTCCGCCGGCTTCCCGGGCGTGTTCGCCCACGGCATGCTGACGGCCGGAGTCCTCGCCGGCTATCTCACGAGGTGGCTGGGCTCCGACTCCGTCCGCCGCTACAGGGTCCGGTTCTCCGGCATCGTCTTCCCGGGCCAGACCCTCACCTGCACGGGCCGGATCACGAGGTCCTACGAGGAGGACGGCCGGTTGCTGGTCGACTGCGAGCTGGAGGTGACGACCGCGCCCGGCGAGGTCAAAGCGGCTGCGTTCGCGACCTGCTACCAGCCGCGCTGACGCCACCCGGACAGGTGGGGACGCTCGTCGCCAATCGTCGTGTCGTCCCCGTGGCCGGGCAGGACCTGCGTATCGTCGTCCAGCGCAAAGAGCTTGTTCTCAAGTCCGGACATGATCTGCTCAAAGGCCTCCCGGCTCCCGAAGGTGCCGCCGGGCCCGCCCGGGAACAGGGTGTCCCCGCTGAACAAAAGGATTTGGCCGTCACGCTCCAGCACCAGGCAGATGGAACCGGGCGTGTGCCCAGGCGTGTGGAGCACCCTCAGCTCAACGGGTCCCAGCTTCACGGTGTCGCCCTCGCCGATCGTGCCCGTGGGGACCGGGATCATCGTTGCGTCCCCGGGGTGGACCAGCACCGGCGCGCTCGTCTTCTCCACCAGGGCCGGAAGGGCGACCACGTGGTCGCCGTGCCCGTGCGTCTGGACGATCGTGGTCAGCCGCTTGTCGCCCAGCTCCGACAGGATCGCGTCGGCCTCGTTGGACCCGTCGATCAGGACCGCTTCCCCGCCGGACGCCAGCACATAGACGTTGTTGTCCATCGGGCCCACCGACAGCTTCGTGATCTCGACCGGGCCCACGGCCCGGCGCCAGCGAACGTCGGCCATCTATCCGCCGGAGGCCATGCTCGACAAAGGAGTGCGGTCGGCGAACGACGTGGGCCGGTCGCCGAACAACTCCGCGGACTTGCCGGCCAGCTCCTCGACCGTCCACCGGTCGTCCTTGTTCAAAGACGACACCACGTGTGGCTGCTCCACGAGCGAGACCTCGCCTCCGGTCACCACGAACACCTGGCCCGTGATGTGCGCCGCGTCCGGAGTGCACAGGTAGACCACCCATGGCGCGACGTTGTCCGGGTGCCAGGCGTCGAATCCCTCGCCGGCCGGGATCTCGCCGAACGTCCCCTCGGTCATTCTCGTGCGGGCGCGGGGAGCGATCGCGTTGGAGGTGACGCCGTAGCGGACCATCTCCCTGGCGATGCACAGAGAGAACGAGCAGATACCGAGCTTGGCGAAGTCGTAGTTGCACTGTCCGGCGTTTCCGTACAGCCCAGACTCCGAGGACGTGTGGACGATTCGCCCGTAGACCGGCTCCCCGGTCTCCTTGGACTTCTGCCGCCAGTGGGTGCATGCGAAGTGGGTGGGGGCGAAGTGGCCCTTGCCATGGACCGTCACCACGGCGTCCCATTCCTGCTCGGTCATGTTGAAGGCCATGCGGTCGCGCAGGATCCCCGCGTTGTTGATCAGGATGTGGAGGTCTCCGAAGGTGTCGATCGCCTGGCGGATCATGTTCTCGGCCCCCGCCCAGTCCGACACGTTGTCGTGGTTGGCCGCCGCTTCCCCGCCGAGGTCGCGGATCTCCGCGACGACCTGTCCCGCCGGCGTCTGGTCCTCGCCGCTTCCGTCCCAGGCGACCCCCAGGTCGTTGACAACCACCTTCGCCCCGTGCCTGGCCAGCTCCAGTGCGTGGCCCCGGCCGACTCCGCGTCCTGCGCCCGTAACGACAGCGACCTTGCCTTCGAGCAGCTTCATGGTCCTCCCTTGGCCTTCCGCGTGCGGCGCCAGCGAGTATAGGGACATCGCAAGAAAGGGCGCCGTGAGACACACTGTAGCCATGGACCAGCGGCCTTCGTGGCTCCCGCTCGTGACCGGCATCCTGCTGATCGCTTCCGGCTGGGCGGTGATCTATCTCGGCTGGCAGCGCGCGGCGGCGCAGAAGCTGGAGGTGGGACAGCTGCCCTACATCGTCTCCGGAGGGTTCGGGGGGCTCGGCCTCCTGCTGCTGGGGGCCGCGGCGATCCTGATGCAGGTCATCCTCCACACGTCGTACAAGGAGCGCCAGGCGCTCCACGATGTGGCGGCGAAGCTGGAGCGCGCAGCCGGGGCAGCCCGTGCGCGCGACGACGACACGGAGGAGTCCGGGTCGCGCGGCGGCCGGCGAAACAGCTCCCGCTAGATGCCGCTGCTGTCGGTCCGCGGCCTGCACGCGGGCTACGGCTCAACTCTGGTGCTGCACGGCGTGACACTGGAGATCGAAGCGGGAGAGATCGCAGCGGTGCTGGGCCCCAATGGCGCGGGCAAGACCACGACGCTGAGGGCGCTGTCGGGCCTGATCAAGCCGGCTCGCGGCTCCGTCACGTTCGAAGGCCAGGAGCTGCGCGGGCGGACCGCGGAGCAGATCGTGGCGAAGGGCATCGCCCACGTCCCCGAGAACCGCGGAGTGTTCCCGGCGCTCACAGTCGAGGAGAACCTGCGGCTGGGCGGCTACCTGGTCCAGCGGCGGCCCGCGGAGTACAGCGCCAACCTCGAGCGCGTCCATGAGTTCTTCCCGGTGCTCGCCGAGCGCCGGACGCAGCTGTCGGGGACCCTGTCCGGCGGCGAGCAGCAGATGCTGGCGATCGGACGGGGCCTCATGAGTTCCCCGAAGGTCCTGCTCGTGGACGAGGCGTCGCTCGGCCTTGCCCCGATAGTCGTCAAGCGCCTGTTCTCGATCATCCAGCAGATAAACGCGTCGGGCACGACCGTGCTGATGGTCGAGCAGAACGCAGCGTTCACCCTGGCCATCGCCCATCGCGCCTTTTTGATGCAGAAGGGGCAGATCGTGTTCGCCGGGTCCGGCAGTGAGCTGCGTGGCGAGGGGATCGTCCGGGCTTACCTGGGCGAAGGGTCCATCGGTGCCCCCCCGGCCGCTCCTAAGGCCCCTAAGGCCCCTAAGGCCCCGCCGGCCGGGAGGACGCGCAAGCGCTGACGGCCGGCTGCGCTACTTGCGGGCCTGCTCCCGCTGGGTGTCCCACTGCCACCGCAGAGACACCTTGCGGCCGTCCGAGGCCGTGAGCTCCCGGCAGTGCAGCAGCCCGGACGACCCCTTTCTCGACGTCTCCAGGGTGCAGGGCCGCGACAGGGCGTCGAACCGCAGGTACGGGATGGGGGACGCGGACGATCCGACCACCTCCACAAAGGCGTCCGATCCCAACGGGCTCTGGACCGTCCCCCCTTCCCCCGGCACCGAGATCCCGCGGTCGGTGAGCGTGTACTTTCCGTCGCCTCTGTAGCTCCCGGGCGCGAGGTTGAAAGCCACCCGGAACCGGGTCCCGTCTTCGAGTTTGAGGTGCTCGATCATGGCGACCGACAAAAAGGTCGCCACCTCGGGCAGTCGCCCGCCGAAGAAGGTCTCCTGCCGGGTGACCACCAGGGCGTCACGCACGTGCGCGTCGAAGTCCCCCTCCACGTCGATGCGCACCGGACCGCATTCATTACGGCTGTCCCTGCCCGGGACGGCCGAAGGTGAACCACCGGAAGGAAGGGCGGTGGACGCCAGCCGCAGGCGGCGCAGCTTTTCCTGACACTCCCGGGACAGGCCCTTGGCCTCGGGGCTCGCGTCCCCGCAGGCTCCGCACGCCAGAACCGCCACCAGCACGACCGCGGCCCGGCGGATCAACATGCGTCCTTCACGAAGAACCGTGCCTCCCCTGCCGCCTGCCCGACCTTGGACCTGCCCGCCGCCACCCTGACAAACCCGGAACCGAAAGGCGCGTCGGGACGGATCACCCAGCTCCACTCGTAGCGCCCGCTGGCGTCGGAGTACCCGGGGGCCGAGGGGAAGTCCGGACGGTAGTCGGGGTCCGAGTACTGCGTAGCCACGCCTATCACCACGTTTGGCCGCGTCTGGACCACCGCCTTCATGGCCGCCCCGCGCCGGCCGCAGTCTGGGACAACCTTCACCTCCAGCGGCATCGTGTTGTTGGGATAGGTGATCGGCCTGTACCCGTCGGGGGCCGCCGTGGGCTCGGGAGTGCTCGCGCCGCCCGCGTCCGCCGGCGCAGATGAAGGACTCGCGGCAGCCGCGCTTCCGGAAGGGCCGGCTGGGGCCGAGGACGAACCCGGGGCCGCGACGGCGTCCCTGAGCCCGCTGCCGGTGACCCTGCCCGGCCTCGGCGCGTCCTGGCTAGAGCATCCGGTCAGGGCCAGCGCCACGAGCAGGGGGCCGAGGCGGGTCATCGCCGGCCCCCTCCCGCCGCACCGGTGGCGCCGGGGGCCTCGGCCGCCTCGCCCAGATAGGCCGCGATCACGTCCGGGTCGTCGAGCAGGTCGCGCGACCTTCCCTCCAGCGCCACTTCTCCCCGCGCGAGGACGTATGCGCGGTCGCTGTTCTCCAATGCCATGTGGACGAACTGCTCCACGATCAAAAGCGCCGTCCCCTCCTGGTTGACCTGGCGGAGGATCTGAAACAGCTGCTGGACGATCAACGGCGCCAGTCCCAGCGACAGCTCGTCCACCACAAGCAGCCTCGGGGTGCACATCAGCGCCCGCGCGACTCCGAGCATCTGCTGCTCGCCACCCGACATCGTGCCGGCAGGCTGCTCCCGCCTCTCGAGCAGCTTCGGGAAGAAGTGAAACGCGCGGTCCAGACCCTGCTTGTAACCGGCGCGATCCTTTCGCTTGGTCCAGTAACCGAAACGCAGGTTCTCCTCGACCGTGAGCGACGGGAACAGGTCCCGGCCCTCCGGCAGGTGCGCGAGGCCGCGTCCGATCACCTCGTAGGCCGGCAGTCCGGCAATCGGTTCTCCGGCGAAGGTGATGGACCCGGACGAGGGCGCGAGCAGCCCGGAGATCGTCCGCAGGGTCGTGGTCTTCCCGGCCCCGTTCGACCCGAGAATCGACACGATCTCGCCTTCCGCAACGTCCAGCGAAACTCCCCGCAGCGCCTGGACTGCCCCGTACCGCACGTCGATGTCGCGCACCTCGAGCAGGCTCACCGCGCCACCGCCATCTCCTCGACGGGGCGTCCCAGGTAGGCCGCGATCACCTGAGGATCGCGCTTCACAGACTCCGGGGGGCCCTGCGCGATGAGCGACCCGCGGTCGAGCACGTACATGTAGTCGCTCACGGATGTGACCATCTTCACGTCGTGCTCGATCAGCAGCAGCGTCATCGCCTCCTCGTCGCGCAGGCGGCGAAGCACCTCCGTCAGCTCCTCCGTTTCCGTGCCGTCGAGGCCCGAAGCGGGCTCGTCGAGCATGATGAACCGGAAACCCGTCACCAGAGCCCGGGCGACCTCCACCATCCGCAGCACGCCGAAGGGCAGATCGGCTACCCGGCGCTGGGCGACGTCGGCCAGCTCCAGCCGCTCCACCACCTCGGCCACCCTTCGCCTAGCCTGCCGCTCGGTCTGGATCGACCTCGGGGTTACGACCAGATGCGACAAAAAGCCCGTGGAGTTGTGCAGGTGGGTCGCGACGAGCAGGTTGTCGAACACCGACAGTTGCGGAAATAGCTGGATCGCCTGAAACGTCCTGGCGACGCCCATGGCCGCGCGCTCGTGCACCGGCATCTCGCCGACGTCGGTCCCGTGCAGGGTGATGTGCCCGGACGAAGGCGTGACGAGTCCGGCGACCGAGTTGAACGTGACGGACTTGCCGGCGCCGTTGGGACCGATCAGTCCGACGATCTCGCCCTCGCGGACCTCCAGCGTCACTCCTTGAACCGCGGTCAGGCCGCCGAAACGGACGGTTAGGTCGTCGGCCTTCAGAACGACCGTAGTCTGACGCCGGCCGTCCGGTGAAGCGCTGGGGACAAGAACCGGACCGGGTTCCGATGAAATCGCATCGTCCTGTAGTTGTCCGGCCTCCGAAGCGGGCTGCATCCCCCAGGACAGCAGCCGGGCACGGCCGCGGTAGCGTACCCGCCCGGCGAGCCACGACAGGTCCTCGATCATCTGGTCGGTCAGGGCGTCCGCCCGGCGAAGGGCGCTCATCAGCGCCTGCCGCCCCGCGATCAGGCCTACGATCCTGTGTCCCGCGGCGGCCAGGCCGCCGCGGTACGCCAGCAGGACGATGGCCAGCAGCGCGGTGGCCGTGACCTCCAGAAAGCCGCTCAGGGCCTGAACCTCGTAGAAGACGTAGTTGAGGGAGGCGAACACCAGCCCCGACGCCATCCCCCCGGCGAGACTGGAGACGCCGCCCACGACCGCGATCGACAGGAGCAGCAGCGAGATGTTGATCTCGAACTGCAACGGCGAGATCGCGCGGGCCTCCATCATGAGCAGGTTGCCCGCGACGGCGGCCAGGGCCCCGGACAGGCTGAACGCCAGCAGCTTGTAGCGGACGACGTTGATGCCCAGCGACGCGGCGGCCATCTCCGAGCCCTGGACCGCGAAGAACGCGCGGCCGGTCTTGGAGTCGCGCAGGTTGGCCATCGTATAGAGCAGCGCGAAGGCGACCGCCCAGGCGATGAAGTAGAAGACCGTCCGGCTGGAGAAGTCGAAGTAGGGGAAAGTGCCGGCGCGTCCGATAGGGGCCACCGTGATCGAGCTGTGCCTCGTGAACCAGGTCTGGCGGAACAAAAACTCGCTGGCCGTCCAGGTGAAGATGAGAGTGGCGACGGCGAGGTACAGGCCGCGCACCCGGACCGCGACCGCTCCCAGAGCCACGGCGACGAGCGCGCCGGCCCCCGCGGCGAGCGGGAGGTTGAGCGGGAAGGGGATGCCGAGGCCTTGCGCGAACCAGCCGGTGGTGTAGGCGCCCACGCCGAGGAATGCCGCATGGGCCAGCGAGATTTGCCCAACCCACCCCGTCAGCATGACGAGTGAGACCGCAACGATCGTGTAGATGGCCCCCTGGTTGGCCGAACCCAGCAGCGCGTAGTTCAACTTAAAGGGAAGCAGGCAGAACAACAGGACCCCGGCCGCCATAGCTAGACGACGGCCCGGCAGATCGCGGGCCCTCGGACCATCGCCGGACTTCGCCCTGCCGATCGCACCACCGCGTACGTCTGCACCCGCGACGATGCGGCGCCCACGAAAGGCCATGGCCGCTATCGCGATGACCGCGAGCAGCAGCTGCGGAGCTCCCTGCATCTGTCCCAGGGAGCCGAGGACGGGAACGAGTCCCAGCGTCACGCCCACCACCACGGCCCCCAGGACGGCCCCCGGCAGGCTCGCCATCCCGGCGATGAGCGCGGCCACGAATCCGAACAGGGCCTGGAAGGAAAGGACGTACGGGTGCAGGTTCGTCGTGTTCGACGCGAGCAGGATCCCCGACAGCCCGGCGAGGCTGCCTCCGATGACCCAGGCGAGGGCGGTGATGCGGTCGGGGTTGACCCCCATCAACGCAGCGGCACGCCTGTTCTCGGCCGAACCGCGCATGATCAGTCCGAGGTCGGTCCGCGTGAACAGGACGAACAACGCCGCGGTCACGGCCAGCATCACGAAAAAGAGTCCGAACTCCCCGTAGTTGATGGACGACTGGCTGACCTTGACGAAGCCCGCGGGGAAGATCCTCACCGAGGGCAGTCCGGTGGTCCCCCACACCTTGGCGGCGATGGCTACGAGGATCCCGAGTGCGGCCACGGTCCCGACGGTCTGGGACGTCGTCGACTCCGACCTCAGGCGCCGGATGAAGACCCTCTCCACCCCGTACCCGAGCAGTCCGCCGGCCGCCACCCCGAGCACGAATGCGATGGCCGCCGGGACGCGCAGCTTCGCGTTGAGCGTGTAGACCACGTAGGCCGGGATCATGACCATCGCGCCGTGCGCGAGGTTCAGGACCTGGGACGCCCGGTAGATCATCACGATCCCCACGGCCAGGATCGCGTAGGCCCCGATGTTCCCCAGGGACAGCAGGACCGCCACGAGGATCTTCATGTCACTCCAGGGCCGGGTCCGCCAGAAAACCGGATCCCGGGCCGAATCCCGCGAACGACCCCTGCGCCACCACGATCGAAAAGGCCTGGGCACGGATGTTGGCATGGTGCTTGCCGGGTTTCCAGGACAGGGGAGCCGAGACCCCGGCCGGATGCTCCATCGAATCGAGCACCTGTTTGAGCCGCGCCCTCGTCAGCTGCGGCCCGACCTTCCTAAGTGCCTCCACGAACACGTTCATGCCCAGGTACGCACCCTCCAGGAACTGGTTGGTGGTGTCCACGGTGGGCGACACGCTCTTTACGTCGTTGACGTAGGCGGCCACGGCGGGATCCGACGCCAGCGTTCCGACCGGCGGGTTGTAGCCCGTCCACACGAGCATCCCGCTGCACGGCTTTCCGCAGTTGGACGCGAACCGCTCGTTGAAAAGAGTCTGCGACCCGGACGTGATCATGGTCCCGAACTGAGGACGTCCGGCGATCCAGGTCTCGGCCGTCGACGGCTCCAGCAGCAGCGCGACCATGTCGCACTGGCCGTTGCACGCGGTATTGAACGACTGGATGTCTGAGCTGTAGGAGGCCTGTCCGGGAAGGATGCCGGTGTACGCCTTCAGCTGGGCCCCCGGCTTGGACTCCACGTACTGCTTAAACGCCTCGGCCCCCTCCCGGCCGAACCGGTAGAACTTGTCGTAGACGATCCCGAAGCTGCGGGCACCCTTGTCGTAGGCGTGACGCGCCATGACCCGCATCGTCGAGATCGTCGCCGTCGCCACGGGCCACACGTACGGGTCGCGGTACTGCTGAATGAGCATCCCGTCGGACCCGACCACCGGAATGCCCGCCTTGGAGATGTCGCCGGACTCGATGGCGGCCGTCAGTCCCTCCGAAGACGGCGTGACCGGCAGGGCGAACACGCCCTCGTTGATGAAGTTGCGGATGAACGTCAAGCCGCGGTCGGCCTGCCAGCCGTCGTCCACCAGCTTGATGTCCAGCAGCCGCCCGCAGATTCCGCCTGACGAGTTCACCTTCCGGACGACGGCCTGGATCCCGACCGGAGACTGCCCAAGGAACGATGCCCCGATCCCGGACTGGACCACGGTCGCCGCGAGCTTGATCTTGTCGGCGGTGACGCCGGTGTCGGTGGCGCCGCCGTTCTTGCCGCGCGAGCACTCCAGTCCCTTCGGCTGCGCAAGCGCGCCACCCGGGCCCGCCGCAGCTCCGGCCGTGCTGCCTCCGGCCGCTGCCGGGTCCCCGATGGCCCCACCTGCGTCGGCGGCCTCGGCTGCGGCCCCCTCACCGTCGACCGCGGCGGACTCCGCTCCTCCACCGGCGACCGCCGACTTTTGCGGAGCCGCACGGTCCTGAACCACCACGTAACCGAGCAGTCCTGCCATGGCGAGGTAGAGAAGCGGACGGTTCCGCCCGGCGAACAGCGACCCCGCCAGCAATCCGATTCCTATTCCGATGAGCAGAAGGGTCATCTGATCTGGTTCTCCGAAGCCGGGCGGACGCGCTTCAGCTGATCGTGACTCGGATGGCGCGCCGGCGCATGGCCAGGTAGACGGGCGCGCCGAGGACCATCCAAATCATCGTCGCCAGCAGGCCCTCACGGGGTCGCCGGAGCAAAAACGACAGCCCGTAGGCGAAGCGCTTGACCGTCCTCGCGATCGCGTTTCCCACGGCTCCGGCCACCACCGGAGGAGCGGCGACGCCGCCGATCTCCGGAAGCGGGCCGTAGGCGATCTCGGACAGGACCTCCGTGAGGGGCACGTCGGGCAGGGTGTCTCCCGCGGCGAGATCCACGTCGCCGAGGCCCTCCAGGCCCAGCGCGTTGAGCAGGTAGATGCCGTAGGTCGCGGAGGCGTCGACGCCGGCGATCTGGTAGATCTGGCGGCCGCGGCCGAGGGTGGGGTCGTCGTTGAAGACCGACATCTCGATCGCGGGAACCTGCGTGGACGCGTCGTTGTTGATCGCGCGAGCGGAGACCTCCTGCCCGCGGTCCTTCTGGATGGAGGCCAGGTAGCCGCCGGGAGTCCCGCGGCTCAGGCCGGGGTCCGGCTCCGGGAAGACGACGCGTGCCCGGCCGCTGAGGGCGCGGTTCAACTGCGTCTCGATGGGCGACTTGCCCAGCGCGGACTCGATCTGAGGGGACACGTTGCTCTCGGGCAGGACGCATCCCTGGACATCGACCTTCTGGCTCGGGATGCTCACCCCGCACAGGATTCGGCTGAACTTCGTGCCTGCCGTTCCGGGCTGTCCGCCGGCGAACGACTCAGCCACGGTGCCGGCGGCTTCGATGCGGAAGACGCCCGGCACCTCGACCCCCCTGGCCCACGACTCGCTGTGGACGACCAGTCCCCGGTCCGTGGTCTTCATGAGGCTCACCTGCGACGACGTGTCCACCACCTTCAGGGGGCCGAAGTTGACGCCGCCGGCGTTCGGGGGGCTGAGCGTCAGGTTCTGGCTGCGGGCGCTGGCGAGCACCTTCGGCTGCGCGTCGGACTGCGCGCAGTTGACCTCCGCGGTGTAGCCCGGGAGGTTCGTGGTGCCGGCGTTGCCCGTGCCGTCGTTCGAGCACTCCGCGGCCTTTGTAGGCCAGGTCGTGCCGAGTGCCTCGTCGGCGTCGTTGTTGCCGTCGCGGTCCGCGTCGAGGTCGGGCCGTGGCCAGAAGGACTGAAAAGGGTCGGCGCCGAGCGGCTGCGGGCGCGCCCAGCACCGGGAGACGACCTCCGCCGCGTCGGTCTTCGTACCTGGATCGGCCTCCAGAGGGATCGCGGCCGCCCCGGCGAGGTTGTTGGACAGCGCCGCCTGCCTGACGAAGCCGAAGACGATCTCGCGGTCGGCCCGTCCGCACGGGGAGCCGGCCGAGGCTATGCCGCTGCGTCCGGGCCTGATCGACCCGACGCTCGGCCCCCCGGGAGGAAGGCCCTCGACACCGCCGACGAACAGCGCGCGCAAGCCGTAGCCGTGGGCGGTGCCGGTGAAGTTGGAAGCGGTCGTGGCCGGGTTCTCCGGCTCGTCGGTGGTGAACCGGTCCTGGTCCTCCAGAGGGGGGTCGGTGGACACCTCGACGGAGTCCTCGTACACGGTGAAGAAGGCGTCGGTGCCGCGCCGGACGAACACCCTGGTAGCCAGATCCTCTCCGGAGTCGGCCTGGATCCGCATCACGCCGTTACCCGCCTGGTCTTCGAACGCCAGAGCTTGGGGGACGGGCGACCGGCGAGCATCGGCGATGAGCAGCCCTCCGGCATTGCGCTGCCTGCCCTTCTGAGTGGATGGGGCCAGCGTGTACAGCCTGCCGGTGAACGGGTCCACTCCGGACGACGCGGGCACGGGCTCCAGCGTCATCCCGATCACCCCGACGTAGGCCGAGCTGTCGCCGTCGAACACCCACCAGGACTCGCCCTCCTCGTTCATGACACGCATGAGCATGCGGTCGGACTCGGGGTCCGACAGGACGTCGGCGACTCCAAGCGGCCCGGGGAACACCTCCTCGACGACCGGACGTCCACTCGCGTCGGTCAGCAGCCGGACCACCTGCCCGGTCCCACCGGCCCCCTGGCAGGCGAGGTAGACCGACGACCCGTGCCGGCTCTGGAACAGGCTCAGCTGGTACCGCGATTGCGGATGTATCGGGAGCTTGAAGTTCCCGCAGGCGGCGACCCTGTAGATCCAGTCCTGCTTGCCGGTCTGGGTGTCCCACTGGGAGGCCCAGACGATGTTGAAGTTGTTCTCCGTCCCGGGCGCCCTCTGCTCCTGCATCAACAGCAGGATCTTCGGAGAGCCTCCGGACAGCGCGGAAGGCGTTATGTCGATGCCCCGCAATCCGGCCGCCACCCCCGCGGGCAGCGGCACGCAGGAGCTCGTGGAGGTGCACAGGCCGTTGGAGGCGGGCGTGGGAGGCGCGTCCTCGCGCCGGAACGTCTTGATCTGGGTGAGCGTCGGACCGTCCAACACCACGAATCCCCCGAACAAACTCAGGCTGTCGAGGAAGGCGAAGTACAGGCGCCCGCTGTTTTCGTCGACGGCCTGGATGAACTCCCCGGACGTGATCCCCACCGGAGTGCTGGCCGTGAACGCAAAGGACTTGTAGGCCAAAGGCTCCAGGGTGTCCAGGTTGAACGACTGGACGCCCGTCCCACGGGTCAGGGCGAAGACCTGGTACCCGATGCGCCGCTTGCGGTCCAGCAGCAGCGATCCGTTGGACGAGAAATCGGCCGCATCGTGCGGCCTGAAGATCGGAAGCTTGCCGCGGGGAACCAGCTTCGGGTCCGCGGCCCCCACGCCCACGGGCAGCAAGGCCAGCAGGAGCACGGCCGTCACCGGCCAGACCCACAGTCCCCGCGTCCGCTTCACATCGTCCCTTTCGCCCACATTGTCACCCGAGACAGTCGCACGGGAGCGCCGATGTCTCCATCGGCGCTCCCGGTGAAACCGTCCTTCTTGCGTGCGGCTGCTAGAACGAAACCGTCATCCCCTCCACCTGGAACTGAGTGGTGGCCTGCGAGATGCCGCAGTCGCCGGCGCCGCTGAGGCCACGCGAGCTCGTGAACCCGACCAGCGTCGAGCGCTTGCCCGTGTCGAGATCGATCCCGGACCCAACGATCGGAAGGACCGTGGCTCCCGACTGCTCCCACGTGTACTCGTAGGAAACCCTCACGACCCGGCCGCTGACGGAGCTTTGAGCCGACCTGGTGTCACTGCGCAGCCGTCCCCGGGACGACCCGCAGTAGGCGCCGAGTCCCACTGCGCTGGGAAACACCCCGTAGTTGCCGTCCGGCGAGTAGGAGTGGATCGAGCATCCGGGCCCTCCCAGCGTGCTCACGCAGAAGCTGTCCGGAGCCTTCAGGTCCGGACCTGCCGCGAACTCCACCGGCGAGCGCAGGATGCGGGGGCCGAGCCCGGGCCAGAAGAAGCCCTGGCACCCGGAAAAGCAGTGGGCGTTGGTGACCTTGTTCCAAAGCGGGTCCTCGAGGTCGTAGGTGCAGTTGGCGCCGGCGGCGTTGCAGACGAAGCCGACTCCCTCCAGAACGCTGACCGCGACGACCTCGTCGGGGTTCTGTGCCGATGCGGGCGAGGCGGTGACCGCTGCGAGCGCCGCTACGGCGGCCGCCGCGACGAGCTTTCTGAATCTCATGTGAGGTCCTCCAGTCATGTCAGTTGTCTATCGAACCGCGGTGCACACGTCGTAGCGGCGCAGCTGCGCGAACATCGGCTCGTCGGCCGTGAAGGCGTGGGGTCCGACATCACCTACAGCGTCGGAGGACCTCGCACGCCCGTTGCCGGCGCTGGCGCGGTCCGACACGCTGCAGCCTGCTCCCCTGTAGGCGGCGTCGCCGGGAATGCCCTGGATGGCGAGGTCGATCGCAACGTCGCCCAGGGCCCAGGTCCCCGAGGTGGGGATCGTCCCGCGCACTGTGGCCGTGCTCGTCTGGGGGGTCGAGCCCCAGTCGACGCTCACCTGCAGCGTCCCGCGGGGCACGATGCCTGCGGCCGTTCCGTACGCCTGGGATGTGGCGGTAAGGACCGCTGCCCCCGTTTCGTCGGCGACGAGGCGCCAAAGGCCCGGGTCGGCCCCGGGAGTGAACTGCAGGTACACCTGACGGTGGTCCTGCGCAACGCAAACGTCCGGCGTGATGCCCGCGCAGTCCTCGGCGCGGGCGCCGGCTGCCGCGGGAGTCATCGCGATCACGGCCAGTGCCGCCACAGCGGTGACCAATCGTCCTGCTCTCATAAATCCCCCTTGCCGCAACTGAACTTCTTGCGCACTGTGTTCGCCGCCGGGCCGCTCATTCCTTCCGGGAGCCAACCCCCCGGGGTCCGCCCAACCTGGCCATTTGAGTGACCGGCGGTCAGACCGACGGCTGGGCCGCCGCGGAGACCAGCGCCTCTTCGCCCCCCAGGTCGCCCTCGTCGGATCCCAGGTAGGCGGCGATCACCTCCGGGTGCCGCGCGATGGCCGAGGGCTCCCCCTCGGCCAGGAGCTCTCCGAAATTCAGGACGTAGACGTAGTCGGCCACGGACAGCACCAGGGGGACATGGTGCTCGATCATCAGCACCGTCACGTCGAACGCCGCCTGGATCTCCTTGAGCGTCCGCCCCAGCTGCTCGGCCTCCGGGGGGGCCATTCCGGACGAAGGCTCATCCAGCAGAAGGATCCGGGGGCCCGTCACGAGAGCCGCACCAAGCTCGACGACCTTGAGCAGGCCGTGCGGCAGGTCGTGGACCACTCTTCCGGCGAGCTCGAGCAGCCCCAGCCGGGTCAGGGCCTCCTCGGCCCGCTCACGCAGCTCGTCCTCGGACCGCCGGACGGCCTGAGTGCGCAGGATTCCCTCCAGCGGCCCATACCCTGCCACCGAGTGCTGGGCGATCATCAGGTTCGCCAGCACCGTCTCGGACTTCACCAGCCCGATGTTCTGGAAAGTCCTGCCGAACCCCATGCAGGCCCTGCGGTAGGCAGGGGTCGAGGTGACGTCGCGGCCGCCGAACCACACCTGTCCGGAATTGGGCTTGGCGAATCCGGAGACGCAATTGAAAAGAGTCGTCTTGCCGGCGCCGTTGGGCCCCATCAGGCCTACGATCTCCCCCTCACGGACCTCCAGCGTCACCCCGTCCAGCGCCTGGACCCCGCCGAACCGGATCGACACCTCCCGCACCTCCAGCAGCGGACCGCGGGCGGACCGGCCGAGCGCGTTGCGCCGCAGTACCGACCCCGACACGGCCGCCTGGCCCACGGAGGTCGTCGCCAGCACCTGCGCCGCCTCCGGGTCGTGCTCTTCGGCGGCCTGCGCCTGGTGTTCCGCCCTTGCATGACGCCGCTCGCGCAGAGCGCGCGGAAGCCGGGCCCAGCCCCCCGCCGCGGCCGCCGCGGACGGCAGGGAGCTCACGGCCCGAGCCACCGATGCGGGAAGGCGCAGCAGGCCAAGGGCGACGTGGCGCCGGTGCTTCCAGAGGTGAGTCGCCAGGTGAGCCAGCTCCCTGCCCTGCTCCGCGAGGCCGCCTCTGTAGCGGGTCAGCGTCAGGATGAGCAGGAACCCCCCGAGCACGATCGACCACGTCTGCAGGTTGGTGAAGATCTGCGTGAAGAAGATCGGGAACATCGTCGAGATGAAGACGCCGGCCCGGGAGCCGAGCCCGCCGATGACGCCGTAGACGAGCAGCTCCAGGGACCGGTCGTAGTCGAACAGCTCCGCCCCCGCCGAGCGCAGCAGGGTCGAGAAAAGCGCCCCGGCCAGACCCGCGTAGAAGCCGGCGATGGCGAAGGCGAGCAGCTTGTAGCGCTGCACGGAGATGCCGAACGACGCCGCGACCTGTTCGTCCTCGCGGATCGCGTAGAAGGCCCGGCCCCCGCGCGTGGAGGCGAGGTTGCGGTCGGCCATCCAGATGACGAGCAGCGTCACCGCGATCACGTACATGAACGTCTGCTCCGTCAGGCGGCGGCCCCCGATCCACATCGGCATCTCGATGTCGATGCCCGCGGCCCCGGACGTGATCACGTCCTGCCGGAACACGACGCGCGCCATCACGAACTGGAAGCCCAGCGTGACGATCGCGAGGTGAAGGCCCCGGATGCGAAGGGCGGGGATGCCGATGAGCACAGTGACCGCCGACGTCACCAGCCCGGCGATGGGGTAGGCGACCCAGAACGGGACGCCGTGCAGCGAGTAGAGGATGCCGAGCGTGAAAGCGCCGGACCCCATCAGCGCCGCCTGGGCAAGGGACATCTGGCCGGCATACCCGGTGAGCACGTTGATCGACAGTCCCACCAGCCCCCAGATCAGAGCCCGGGAGAAAAGGAACGTGTTGTCCTTGACGATGCCGATCTCGGGCAGGCAGAGAAGGAGCCCGGCAGCGGCGGCTCCGGCGATAAACCGGCGGCGCCTGCGGGCCATCTGCTGCGGGTCTGCCACCGCCGGCGAAGTCAAGCCTCACCCCCCAGCAGTCCTCGCGGACGGAGCGTGAGGACGCCGACGATCAGCGCGAACTGGGCCACGAACTGCAGCCCGGGGATGTCCTGCTTGAGGTACCGCGACGCGACGTACTTCGACAGGCTCGTGACCACGCCGACGACCATGCCCCCGACAAACGCCCCCGGCAGGCTCGTGAGCCCGCCCACAAGGGCCGCGGCGAAGCTGGGGATCAGGATCAGGGTCATGAAATAGGGGTGGAAGGACCCGATGGTGGGGGCCAGGATGATCCCCGCCAGCGCAGCCAGCACCCCCGCCACTCCCCAGGTGAACATCGACACGACCGACAGCCTGATGCCCATCAGCCGCAAGGACGTCGGGTTCTGCGACGCCGCCAGCACCCCCAGACCGAACGTCGACCTCTTAAAGAAGACGTAGAACACAACTCCCAGGACGACGGTCACCGCCAGCGCGAGAAGCCGGCCCCGGTCCACGAAGATCCCGCCGATCCCGACGGCCTGCCCCGACAGAAGAGAGGGCAGGTTCTGGGGGCGCTCGCCCCAGATGATCAACTCCAGCCCGCCCAGGACGGTGGACACCCCCAGCGTGGCCACGGTGATCGTCAGAGGGGCCGCGTCGGACATCGGCCGGACCACCAGCCGCTCCATCGCCACGCCCAGACCTGCGGCAAGCAGGACCGCCAGCGTCACAGCGAACACGAGCGGCAGGCCCAGGCCCCCGAAGCTGAACGGACCTATCTGCGCGAGCGTGGTCCCCGGCCGACTCGTGGCCATCCATGCCAGGTAGATGGCAACGGTGCCGATCTCGCCCTGCGCGAAGTTGATGACCCGGGTCGCCTTGTACACCAGGACGATGCCCAGCGCCATGAGCCCGAAGGTGGCGCCGTCCGTCACGCCGGTGATGACGGCGCTGAGCATCAGACCCTATCGATGCAGGCGGCGAGCAGCTTCCACTTGGCGCCGTCGAGCCGGTAGACGTTTACGGCGTGGGCTCCCCGGCCCTTGTCGCGGGTGAAGTCCAGCGCGCAGGCGGGTCCGACCTGTGCTGGGTTCTCCTTGTAGGTGTCCAGAAGCGTCCACACCTTTGTCCGGGTCAGGTCGCGGCCCGCCTGGCGCAGTATCCGCTCCAGTCCCTTTGCGGCCAGATACGCGGAGTAGTCGAAGTCGTCCGGACACAACGGATCGTTGGCTTCGCACTTCTCAGGCGAGTACTTGTCGAAGATCCTGCGGAACTCGGTTATGTCGCCCGCCCACGGAAGGTTCCGGTCGGTGTGGTCGTAGGGCGGGTTGAAGTGGTGGAAGAGGATGGCCTTGGCGTTGGAGTCGGCCAGTGCCGCGGCGATGATGTTGTAGCCCGCGGCCGGGGACACCGCCGTGAAAAGGGGCTTGTAGTTCGGGTTGTTGTTCTGCTTCAGCAGCTTTATCCAGATGTTGGGCGTCGTGAAGTTGTTGATGATGTCCACGCCCTTTTGCTCCATCTCCAGCATCACGTCGGTGAACTGGTTCTCGTCCTTCTCCACCTGCTTGTCGACGGCGAGGGAGAAGCCGCGCTTGCGCAGTTCCTCGACGAACACGTCGTGGCCGGCGGTGAAGAACGGAGAGTTGACGCGGAGCATCCCGAACACCGGCTTGGCCTTGCCCGTCAGCTGCTGCGCGTTTTTGATCAAGTAGTCGGCGAGCAGAACGTGCTGAGACTCGTAGTCGGGGCCGACCATCTTCACCTGGGGGATGTTGCCTATGTCCTTCACGGATGCCGGCCCGGCCAGGTAGGGCACCTTGTTTGCGGCCGCCCACTTTCCGACCGCGACGATCTGGTCGGTGCCGGCGGCGCCCGCGTACAGAAAGGTCCCGTTGCGCTTGCAGTCGTTGACGGCCTGCAGCGCGCCGGCGGGGTAGTACTTGTCGTCGAGGGTGACGAACTTCACGTTCCGGCCGTGGATCCCTTTCAGCTCTTTGTTGACGTAGTCGAAGTAGAACTTCCCGAACCGGCCCGGGTGCCTGGGAATGGGTGCCGCTCCCGTCATGGGGATGTGGGAGCAGATGGTCACCTGCGTGTCGGTCACGCCTTCGGTGTCGTTCGGGAAAAGCTTGGCCCCCGAGACACCGGCCGGGCCCTCGCCCGCTTTGCCGGCGGCGGCCTTGGCCGCGGGGCCCCCGGCTGCCGCGGCGGCGCCACCGGCCTGCGCTCCGCCGGCCTCCGCGCTGACCGAAGCCCCTTCGGCCCCCGCCTCGGCCGCCTCGACTGCCGCGCCTTCGCCGGACGAAAGACGGGAACTGGAGTCGGCCGGGACCTTCAGCCCGCAGGCCGACGAGATCACCGACGACAGTGCAAGAAGAAAGATCGCGCGCCGCATGTGCGGCTCCACCCCCTGATCAGCTGACTGCGGCTCGCAGGAGCCCCCGGCCACCGTAATTCGACCCGACGCCGGCGAGTTCCTGCCACGAAACTCCCAAATCGGACGGCGTCACGGCTTGCAAACCCTGCAGGCCAGCAGCCCCGTGCGCTCGGCCTCCGCGCGCGGCAGGACCCGGACGCCTTCCTTGCCGGTCACGAGCCTGCACTCGGACCGGTGGAAGCTGGAGCTGCCGCGGGTCACCGACACCAGCTCCCCGCCGGAGCCACGATTGTCGGCCGGCTCGAACTCCCGGTGGGACAGGGCCTCCGTCATCTCCCGGATCGACCCGTCCAGGACCTCCAGCCCCTCCCGGATGCCCGCCTGGACGTGCACGAGCACAAAGGCCAGAACACCGGTGGCCCCGAGCACGATCAGGATCACCCCGGTGAAGCCTCCGGACACGAGGTATGGCACCTGCTGGACGACATTGGCGTGGGTCGCGGCCCCGTTGTAGCCGATGTAGAGCACGATCAGCCCGACGAGCACGAGGAGCACGCCCGCGTAGAGCGCGAGCCGGCCCGCACGCTTATCCATGCGGGCCAGCCTACCGGAGGTCCCGAAAGCCCCGGCCCGGGGGGGCGCGGGTATCCTTCGCCGATGCTCGACCTCCCGGTTGAAGTCGTGAGGATGGACCACGTCGCGATCGCCACATGGGACGCATCCGGCCCGGCGCGGATGCTGACGGAGGTCCTGGGGGCGAGGTTCCTGACCGGCGGCGACTCAAAGCGCGCAGGGTTCAGGTGGCTCCAGTTCACGCTCCCGGACGGCAAGATCGAGGTCATCGAGCCCCTCCACGACCAGGGCTTTCTGTACAGGTTCCTCACCCGCCGGGGGCCGGGGCTGCACCACGTGACGCTGTTCGTGAAGGACCTGGCGGGAAGCATCCCGAAGCTCGCGGCGGCGGGCTTTGCGCCGGTGGACGTCGACCTCTCGCACGAGTCGTGGAAGGAGGCTTTTTTGCACCCGAGGGACACCTCAGGCATCTTGATCCAGCTGGCTCAGGTGGCCGCGGGTGCCCAGCCGCCGAAGCCGTCGCGCACGCTGGAGGAGTTCCTGGCGGACAGGCCCGGTCTGCAACCGGACTAGCCCGAGCCCCTCCAAGGGGGACTGGACGCGACGAAGCGCAGGGCGCCCCCACCGCGCCATCGACTTGCCCGGGGGTTGCGTGTGGGACACAATCACGCAGCACCGCCATGTCCGACAAGGAGGAATGATGGCCAAGTACCTGAGTGACGAGTGGGCCACCGCCGCCCGGGAAGCGTTGAACTCCAGCGACTCCTTTAAGAACGCGTCAAAGGGAGTGGACCTCACGATCGAACAGGTCATCACGGGAGCGCCGGAGTCCGGCGAGGCGCGCTACTGGATCGAGATCAAGGACAGCAGCGTCGACGGAGGAACGGGAAGCGCGTCCAACCCAGACGTGACGATCTCACAGAGCTATGAGACGGCCGTGGCCATCAACAAGCAGGAACTCAACGCACAAGCCGCGTTCATGCAGGGCAAGCTGCGGGTAACCGGGAACATGGGCAAGCTCCTGCAGCATCAGGCGCTCTTTCAGACCATGGCACCGATCCTGGCTCAGGTGCCCACCGAGTACTGAGCTACCGGGGTCCGAGGTTGCGTCAGGGCCTGGCCGCGCCCCGGTAGTCGCGCCGGTCGATCGACTGCCGGCGCACCTTCTCGCCGGTCTGCGGGGCGGCGATCATGCTGCCCCCACCCTCGTAGATCCCGACGTGGTGGATCGGGTTGCCGAAGAACACCAGGTCGCCCGGCTGGAGCTGGCTGCGGTCGACCTTGGGCAGCGCGTTGTACTGGGCCTGCGAAGAGTGCGGCAGGGACACGCCCGCCGACGCCCACGCGTACTGCGTGAGTCCCGAGCAGTCGAATGAGTCCGGACCGGCTCCCCCCCACTTGTAGGGCTTGCCGATCTGCGCCGCCGCGGTGGCAACCGCCTTGCCGGCCCCCGACTTCACCGGCGCGGCCGCCTTCTGGGGTGCCGCCGATGCGCCGGGTGAAGCCTTGACCTTGTTGGAGCCGGGAGCGATCGACGACTGAGGGCGTCCTGCGGGCGGGGCGGCGGCCGCTACGGACCTGGGCGCAGACCTGACCGCGCGGACCTCATCCAGCTCACGTCGTCGCTGCTCGGCCTCCACCAGGGTTGCGATGTCGCCGCGAAGGCTGGACAGCACCCTCTGCTGAGCTCCGACCTCCCGGCTGACAAGCGACTGGCGCTCCTGAAGGCGCCGCTCGTTGTCCCGCGCCTGGACCTTCAGCTTGTCCAGCTGCTTCTCGCGCTGCGAGACCTCCGACCTGGCGCGCTTTGTGCGCTGGAGCAGCTCTGTGTCCGACATCAGGACGGTTCCGGACAGCACCCTGGCCCGGGCAAGGTCGTTGATGCTGCCGGACTCCAGCACCGGCTGCGCCCAGGATCCCGGGTGCATGTAGAGAACGCGTGCCCGCTGGCTGAACCGGTCCTTGAGCTCGTTCCACCGTTCCTGAGCGGCCAGCCTCTCGCGCCTGAGATCGCCGAGCCTCGTCTCCAGGCCCTGGCGGGCGAGCCTCGCCTTGTTGAACTCCTCGGTTGCGATCGACAGGCGCTCCCCGCGCTGAGCGATCTCACGTTCGATCCGCTGGGCCTCCCGGCGCTTGTCGTCGACGCCGGTGGGGGCCGCGCCGGCCGGTGCCGTCGCCGACACCAGGAGGGCAACCACGGCCGCCAACGCAATCGGTCGCATCGTCTTCATAGGGTCCCTGTCCGGGCTTCTCGGGGAGAGGCCCGAAGAACTCGGGCAACCCTCTTCTTAACCGACCCGGCGGGGCCGGTCAAATAACCGAATCACACCGGTGAAACCTTGGACGCCCCCGCCGAGTCCTTCTTGGTGTCGAAACTTCGAAGGAGGTGAAGGGAATGTACGAGTTCACGATCCTGCTCCTGGGTGGACTTCTGACCCTGAAGACGGTGGATCTTCTGGACCACCTGACGCCCAAGAGCATGCACGCCGCCGCGGCCGTGGTCGTGTCGGCCCTGATCGGGATCGGCTACGCGTTCCTGTTCGACTTCTCGGTCTTCGCAGCGTGGGACATCGGAGTCCGCAGCGAGGTCGTTGGGACCATCGCAACCGGGCTGTTCATGTCCGCTCTCGCTTCGGTCTGGCCGGCCATGCTGGGCGCCGTGAGTGGCTGGATCCACCGCGACGAGCCGCAGCGAGCCGGAGAGACCAGGCTGACGCAGGCCGCCTGAACGCAACGCTTCGGACAGAAGGGGCCTTCGGGCCCCTTCTTCCTTTAGTGGGCGAGCGGCGAAGGGGTGGCTCCGGAGAGGCCTGCGGAGGCATACTCCGGGAATGGCGCAGTGCCTGTACTGCGGAGTGCTCGCTTCGGATCCTCAGCGGGGTCCTTCCGATTGGGCGCGAGCGGTCGTCCGGGGCGAGCAGGTGCTCGTCTGTCCCGGTTGCCAGAGGCTGAGGCCGGAGTGGACCGAGGAGGCCGAGGACTGTCCCGTCTGCCGGTCCAAGCGGCTGTCCAAGGCGCTGGGGGACAAGGTCTGCCGCAAGTGCGGCCATCAATGGAGCGAGGAGAGCTTCAGCCTCGACTGACTGCCGTCTTGGCGCCGCGACTGCGAATGATGTCTATAAACGCACCCCTCCTGGTCCTGCTGACCGCCAGGACGCCGACCCCCAGCAGAATGTAGATCGCCGAGAACCCCACCCTCGTCGACTCGGCCGAGAACGGCACATCCACCAGCAGGTCGATGGCGGGAATGAGCAAGGGCAGGAAGAACTGGCTCAGGAACAACACGAGCAGCACCCACGCCTCACGCACGTTCAGGTCGAGGTTGACGAGCAGGATCGCAGCGAACAGCGACTGCGCGGACGTCAGGAAGATCTCCTCGGACTGCAGCACGTCCAGGGGCATGGCCCAGGTGAAGCCGTGGCCGTGGACCATGTGGGAAACGACGTACACCGCCGGCAGGGCGCCGATGAGAAGGGTCCACTGGTTGACCTTGGACGACACCAGGGAGCCGAGAGCCGACTCCGGCATGGCCTTGATCGCAAACATGGATGCGACAACCAGCTCGGGAAACTCCGACGCCAGCGGAGCGACCCACTGCACGGTCAGGAACTTCGCCTGCTCTGCGCCCAGCAGCCCGGACAGCAGCTTGTCGCCTGTGACGATCAACGACTCCGCGAACGGCTCGGCCGCCGCGATGATGCCGATGGCCGCCCAGCCGAACATGATCAGGACGGTGCGGCGGCGTTTGGTCTTGCCCCGGGACGCGATCCTCTCGGCCACTCCCTCCAGGTGCGGCGGCTCGTCCCCGTGTGTCTTCGACGCCCTTATCGCGTACCAGACGAACATCGACGCGAGCAGGACGAAGTCCACGAGGTGGATCTGCCGCCGGAACGGGATCGTGAACGAATAGGCGGTGGCCAGCAGCAGGAAGAAGATTTCCAGGCGGAACGGCGAGTCCAGCACGATGCGGTCCCGCTTGTGGCGTATCGCGAACACAAAGACCACGACCGGCCAGAACAGCCCGATCAGCAGCCTGTTGGCGCCCGTCATGTTCGCCGTGGCGTACACGATGTTCTTCGGGTCGTCGCCGCCCTTCCACGCGAACACCATGTCCACGGCGTACTCGGGCAGGATCGCTATGAGGGCCAAAAACGCCAGGGCCAGCGACCTCGAGATGTCGACCTGGGCGACCTCAGCCCCCACGGACAGCAGGTAGGCGGCGCCCAGGATCGCCAGCCCGGCCAGGATCGCCACGGGGTAGGGGTGGTCGTGCGGGGAGAGCGTGTGCGACCCGGTGACCAGGTCGAACACCCGGACGCCCAGCCAGGGCACGGAAGCAACAGCCGAAAGGACGATCCAGGTCAAAGCGTTCGGCGGGTCCCGGTCACAAGGGAGTCATCGTATCAGGGGGTCCGGGGCGCCCTGCGTATGCCGCCCCGGATGGTGAGGGGGGACCCGCATCCTCCGGCAAGGACGCGGCCCGGGGCGCTACGCGCCCCGGGCCGGTCGACTTTGGCTAGTGGGCGTGCCCGTGGTGGGCGTCGGCCCCCTGCGGCTCCTCTTCCTTCTGCTCAACAACCAGGACCTCGGTCGTCAGCAGCAGTGCGGCGATCGAGGCGGCGTTCTGCAGCGCCGACCGCGTCACCTTGAGCGGGTCGACGATCCCGGCCTTGCGGACGTCGCCGTACTCGCCGGTCGCGGCGTTGAACCCGAAGCCGGGCTTGCCGGACCGCACCTTCTCGACAACGACCGAGCCCTCGAAGCCGGCGTTGGACGCGATCCAGCGCAGCGGAGAGGCAAGAGCCGTCCCCACCAGCTGAACTCCCGTCCGGACGTCGCCCTCGACGCTCTCGGCCGCGGCAGCGACCGCCCGCTCGCAGTTGACGAGCGCGACTCCGCCACCGGGGACGATGCCCTCTTCGACCGCTGCCTTGGTGGCCGACAGGGCGTCCTCGATGCGGTGCTTCTTCTCCTTGAGCTCGACCTCGGTCGCGGCGCCGACCTTGACCACGGCGACACCCCCGGACAGCTTCGCCAGGCGCTCCTGTAGCTTCTCGCGGTCCCAGTCAGAGTCGCTCTTGTCGATCTCCGCCCGGATCTGGGCGATGCGCCCGCGGATGTCCGCGTCGTTGCCCGCACCCTCGACGATCGTCGTGTTGTCCTTGGTGACGACCACCTTGCGCGCGCGTCCGAGCTGGTCCAGTGCGACGTTCTCGAGCTTCATCCCCAGCTCATCGGTGATGACTGTGCCACCGGTCAGGATGGCCATGTCCTGGAGCATCGCCTTGCGGCGGTCTCCGAAGCCGGGAGCCTTGACGGCCGCGGCCTGAAGGGTCCCGCGGATCTTGTTGACGACCAGGGTCGCCAGGGCCTCGCCCTCGACGTCCTCCGCGACGACCAGCAGGGGCTTCCCGGCCTGGACGACGCGCTCCATGAGCGGCAACAGGTCTCCGACGGCGCTGATCTTCTTGTTCACCAGAAGGATCAGCGGCTGGTCGAGGATCGCTTCCATGCGGTCCTGGTCGGTGACGAAGTACGGCGAAATGTAGCCGCGGTCGATCTGAAGGCCCTCTACGGCTTCAAGCTCCAGCCCGAACGTCTGCGACTCCTCGACAGTGATGACCCCGTCCTTGCCGACCTTCTCCATCGCCTCGGCGATCATGTCCCCGATCTCAGGGTCGGCCGCCGAGATGGCCGCGACGTGGGCGATCTGCTCGCGTCCGGCGACCTCCTTGGCCTGCGACCTCAGAGCCTCGACCGCGGCCTCAACGCCGCGCTCCACGCCCCTCTTCAGGCCCATCGGGTTGGCCCCGGCGGCGACGTTGCGAAGCCCCTCGTGGACCATGGCCTGTGCGAGCACGGTCGCCGTGGTCGTCCCGTCACCGGCCACGTCGTTGGTCTTGGAAGCGACCTCCTTGGCCAGCTGTGCGCCGAGGTTCTCGAAGGGATCCTCGAGCTCGACCTCCTTGGCGATCGTGACGCCGTCGTTGGTGATCGTGGGGGGACCCCACTTCTTGTCCAGGACGACGTTGCGGCCCTTCGGGCCGAGGGTGATGCGTACCGCGTTGGCCAGCCGGTCCACGCCTGCCTCGAGGGCCTCGCGTGAGTCCGACCGGAACTTCAGGATCTTGCTTGGCATGAGGTCTCCCTAGTCGGCGATCTTGGCGAGCACGTCGCGGGAAGACACGACGAGAAGCTCTTCGCCGTCGATCTTGACCTCGGTGCCTGCGTACTTGGAGTACAGAACCCTGTCACCTTCGGACAGGTCCAGCGGGATGCGCTTTTCGCCGTCCTCGTCCCAGCGGCCCGGTCCGACTGCGATGACCTGGCCCTCCTGGGGCTTCTCCTTGGCGGTGTCCGGAATGACGAGCCCGGAAGCGGTGATCTCCTCGCCCTCCAGGGGCCGGATTACGATCCGGTCCTCGAGCGGGATGATCTTGGTCCTGGTCTTGGTTGCCACGACTCCTCCTTTGACCTGCGGAAACATACTGTCGTTAGCACTCTAACCAGGGGAGTGCCAGCACGTCAACCGGACGAGTGCTGACACGGCGACCACCAGCGGAAACGGCCTGCGGGCCGCTCAGGCCACTGCGGAGGGAAGCTTCAGGGACGGGTCCGCCGGGGCCTCCGCCGGCGTCACCTCTCCCCGGCTGAGGCGGAAGAACCCGGCGGCGGCGATCATCGCGCCGTTGTCCACGCACAGCTTTCTGTCGGGGATCACCAGGCGCGCGCCCCGGCGCGACGCCTCCTCCGCCAGCCTCGCCCGCAGCCGGGTGTTCGCCGCCACCCCGCCCCCGACGACGAGGGTGGAGGCCCCCTGCATCTCCAGCGCGCGCATCGCCTTTTCGACCTGCACGTCCACGACCGCCTCCTGGAACGAGGCGGCGATGTCCGCCTTGACGACCTTCTCTCCTGCGGCCTGTGCCCGGTGCACGTGACGCACCACCGCCGTCTTCACGCCCGAGAAGCTGAAGTCCAGTCCCTTGCCGGTCAACCCCCGGGGAAATGCCACCGCCTGCGGGTCGCCGCGCTTGGCCAGCCGGTCGATCGCCGGCCCCCCGGGGTACCCGAGGTCCAAAAAGCGCGCGACCTTGTCGAACGCCTCGCCGGCCGCGTCGTCCAGCGTCGAGCCCAGCGTCTGGTAGACACCCTCCTCCTGGACCGAGTACAGCGCGGTGTGGCCGCCGGACACGACCAGAGCAACGTACGGCGGCTCCGTAGCCGGGTCCTCCAGCCGCACCGCCAGCACGTGGCCCTCGAGGTGATGCACCCCCGAAAAGGGGACGCCGAGCGCCGACGCCATGGCCTTGCCCGCCGAAAAGCCCACGATCAGCGCGCCTATCAGCCCCGGCCCCCTGGTGGCCGCTACCGCGGACACCTCGGCCATCTTGACCCCAGCCTCCCTGAGGGCCTGGTCGATCACCTGCGGCAGCCGCGCGTCGTGGGCGCGAGCGGCGATCTCCGGGACGACCCCGCCGAACCGCTCGTGCAGGCGCGCCTGCGAATCGATCACGTTGGACAGCACCCGCCTGCCCCCTCGCACGACCGCTACCGCGGTCTCGTCGCAGGAGGTTTCGATCCCCAGGATCAGGGCGTCTTCGGCGACCGCGGAGCCGGTCATCCGTCGAGGCCGGCTCGAATCGCCTCCAGACGCTCCGCGTACTCGCGCGTCCAGATCCCCTCGGCCCACATCACGTACGCGTCCTCGCCCGTCTCGATGTAGTAGCCGCGCCGGACGCCGACGGTTTGGAACCCGAACTTGCGGTACATCGCCTGAGCGCCCGCGTTGGACTTTCGCACCTCAAGCGTCACGGCGCGGGCACTTCGTGCCCGCGCCTCGTCGACCATCTGGATCATCAGGCGGGTGCCGACCTTGCCGCGATGGTGGTCGGGGTCCACGGCGATGTTGGTTACGTGCCCCTCGTCGCCCAGCAGCATGATCCCCGCATAGCCGACGACCTTTCCGCCGCTGCGGGCGACGTAGTAGGCGCGGGAATCCTTCTGCGCCAGCTCCGACAGGAACAGGCCGGCCGACCACGGCCGCGGGTAGACCTTCGCCTCGATCCGCAACACCGACGGGATGTGACGCCGCCGCATCGGCATGATCTGGACGTCCAGCGCCTGCCGGACCTGCTCGGTGACCATCAGCGTCCCATCCGCTCCCAGTTCAGCTCCGCGTCGGACTTGCGAATGTACAACGGCCTGAGGTCCGCGAGCCGGTCCGACTCCTCGCGTTCGAACAGGCGCACGGCCAGCTCGGTCAGGGGCACCGCCGTGGGGGTGGAGTCGGTCATCCCGGCGATCTCTATGCCGAGGTCGGCCGAGTCGAACATCGAACGGTAGACAAGCGGTCCGTTGCCCACCGCCAGGACGGGCTCGCTGCGCGCCTCGATCTCGTTGACGCAGTGTTCCGGCCGGGCGCAGCGGAACTCCGTCATGCGCTGCACTCCTCCGGGCATCGGCCTGTAGAAGGCCCAGTAAACCTCGCCGCGGCGTGCGTCCACGCACGTGCAGATCGTGCGCCGCGAGTGACGGACGTTGTACGCCAGAACGTCCATCGATGACAGTCCCACCGCCGGCACCGCAAGCGTCTGAGCCAGGGCCTTGGCCGTGGACACCCCCACGCGCAGGCCCGTGAACAGGCCGGGACCTATCCCCACGGCGATTCCGTGGACCTGCTTGTAGGTCAGGCCCGCGTCCTCCAGCAGCCTTTCGATCGCCGGCACGAGGATCTGGTCCTGGCTGCGGAAGCGCCCCAACTGGTAGGCCCCCACCAGTTCGGTGGCCGAACCCAGCGCCACCGAAGCCTGTGGAGTGGAGGTCTCGATCCCGAGGACGAGCATCAGGCCGAGCCTCGCGACCAGTCGTGGACGGAGTCGCTGACAACCCGCATCCGGTCGCGCCAACGGCCGAACGGACGGAACTGGATGATCCGGCTGTCGTCGCCCGTGTCGTCCCAGGCGAACTCGATCTCCAGGTGGTCCTCACCAACCATCGGACCGGCCTTCTCGCCCCACTCGATCGCAGCCACCCACGGGGGGTCGAGCATCTCCTCGAGTCCGAGGTCTGCTACCTCCGCCGGACCGCTGCACCGGTACAGGTCCACGTGCAGGAGCGGGTATCGCCCTTCGTAGGAGCGCATCAGGGTGAACGAAGGCGAAACGCACGGGTCCTCGACCCCCAGGCCCTTCGCGAGCCCCTGGACGAACGTCGTCTTGCCGGAGCCGAGCGTGCCGGTCAGGAGCAGGACCTCGCCGGGCAGGAGCAGCCGGCCCAGCTGCTCGCCTAGCGCGGTGGTTTCGTCCGAGGAACGCGTACGGACGGCCAGAAAGGGAAGCCGCATCCGCCAAGAGTACGGCGTTCGATCGCACCCGGCTTGGCGCCGTCTCCCGTCAGAACAGTCCGAGCTGCCGCGCCGCGGCGTCTGCCGGCCCGAGACGGGACACCGTCTGCGGCTGGGCCTCATCGGGCTCCCCCGGATCCGCCTGCGGCGGGCCCTGCCCGGTGCCGAGGTCGTCCAGGGCCCGGCGGATCTCCTCGAAGTCCTGGGTGATGCCGTTCATCGCCGAGGAACCCCGGAGCGCGGCCGACGGGTGGAACGTGGGGATCAGCGTCGCCCCCCCGAACGGGTACCGCTTGCCTCTCAGTCGCGTGATGCCGGTGTCCGTGCGCAGCAGCAGCTTTGAGGCGAAGTTGCCCAGCGTGACCACGACCTTGGGCTCGACCACCTCGAGCTGCGACTTCAGAAAGCTCGCGCAGGCCCGGACCTCCTCCGGCAGCGGGTCCCGGTTGCCCGGAGGACGGCACTTGAGGACGTTGGCTATGTACACGTCCGGCCGATTCAGGCCGAGCTTCGTCTCGATCAGCCTCGTGAGCAGCCGTCCGGCCGCGCCCACGAACGGCTCCCCCTTGCTGTCCTCGTTGACGCCCGGCGCCTCCCCCACGAACATGACGTCGGCGGCCGCAGAGCCCGTGCCGAAGACCGCCTGGGTCCGTTGGAACCCGAGTGGGCATGCGCGGCACGCCTCCGCCTGGAGGGAAAGCCTCGTCAGCGCCTCCTCGGACGGGGTCCGGCGCAGCGTCGTCACTCGTTCCACGGGCACCTCCCGGCCGGCGATCTCGGGCGGAGACTGCCAGCCGCCGCCGACATCCGCGCAGGCTGGACGGAAAAGGCTCGAGCCGCTAGCGGCGGCGGCCGTCGGCCAGGCCGGGAATGCCCGCCAGGCCCGTGGCCAGCCGGACGCTGCGGCGCATCGCCTCCGCCACGGCCTCGGCCCCCAGCGCGCCTACCACCGTCGGCTCGGCGGGCACCTCACCCGTGGCTCCGACGAAGGTGACGTCGCCGTCGAACTGGGTGTGGGCGGGGCGGACGCTGCGCGACACACCTGCGGTCGCCATGACGGCCACGTGCGAGGCGGTGGCTTTGTCCAGCTTCGCGTTGGTAACGACCGCCGCGAGAACCGTCGCCTGGCGCGGGCGCAGCGCCCAGGGTGCTTCGGCCGGGACCCGGGCCGCCGCCAGCGGCCGTCCTTGCTCGTCGACGATGTCCCCCGCGGCGTTGTTCACAACCAGCGCTCCGACGATCACGTCGCCGCTCGACGCCGACGCCGTCCCGACTCCGCCCTTGCGCGCTCCGTGCATGCCGCCCCACTTCGCGACGGTGGCACCGGTCCCGGCCCCCACCGACCCCTCCTCGAAGTGCTCGGTGGCGCTCTCGGCCGCCGCGCGTCCCTCCGCGGGGCCGGGGCGGCGTGCGGCGTCGCCTATCCCCAGGTCGAAGATCACGGCGGTGGGCACAATCGGCACGACGGCGCCCCCGAAACCGATCCCGATCCCCCGGGACTCGCAGACCTGCATCACGCCGTCTGTGGCGGCGAGCCCGAACGAGCTTCCACCGGAGAACAGAAAGGCGTTCACATCGGACACGATTCCCGACGGGCGCAGGTCGTCGGTCTGTCTGGTGCCGGGTGCGCCGCCGACTATCGCGCAGGCGCCGATCGTCCCCGCGGGCAGCATGATGACCGTGCATCCGGTAGCGGCCTCGGGATCGCTCCAGTGCCCGACGAGGACCCCTGGCACCGAGGTGATCATCGCAATCCCCCCGCGACCTGCCCGGCGGGCACACGCAGCGGACGCATCACCGCAGCACCCTGCGGGCGAAGTCGCTCACGAGCCGGGTCACTTCCCGGTGCCGTTCCAGCATCGCCATGTGCCCCACTCCTTCGAACACGACCAGCTCGGCCTCCGGGATGCGATCGACCATCTCCCGGGCCAGCCAGACGGGCGTGACCACGTCCCGGTCTCCGGCCAGCACCAGCACCGGGACGTCGATCGACTCCAGGCCGCGAACCCCGTCGAACTCCGAAAGCCCGGGGACCGCCGCCGCCATCGTCTCCCCGGGCGTCGCCTTGGCCATGGCGGCCGTGAACGCGACGTGCGTCGCAGACGGGCGGGGGCCGAACCCGATCCGCGACACGAGCATGGCGAGGTCACCCGGCGGCATGCGCAACCGCCCGAGCTGTCCGAGCGCCTCCCAGGCGCCCAGCACGGCCTTGCGCGCCGCCTGGAACCTCGGGTTGCCGTCGCGCCACAGTCCCAGCTCAGCGGTGAAAGTGGTGTTCACGAGGACCAGGCCCTTTACGTGGGAGCCGAGTTCCTCCGGGAAGTCGCGTGCGAACTCGACCAGCGACTGCACGGTCATCCCGCCCATCGAATGGCCGACGACCACGCAGGGTGCCGCCCCCGTCTGGTGGACCACGGCCCACAGGTCCTGGGCCAGGGTGTCCGGACTGAAGGCAGTGCTGCCCTTCGGGCCCCTGGCGGGTCCGGACCGGCCGTGCCCGCGGGCGTCGAACGCGATCAGCCTCAGGTCGCGTTCGGACCGCAACTCCATGAGCTGGTAGTGCCACACGTCCATGCAGTGCGTGAAACCGTGGACGAACACGATCGTGGCGACGTCCTCCGGGTGCTCCGGGGAGTCGAACACCTCCGCGTGCAGACGGGTCCCGTCGAAGCTCTCCACTTCCACCTCGCGGCCGCGCACCCAGCCGAACTTGTGGGAGCCGAAGGGGTCCCTGACCGGCAGTAGCCGCCGGTAGACGAGCTCCTCGGCCGCCGCACCGGCCGCGGCTGCGCCTGCGAGCACCGCCATCGACAAAACCCCGCTGCGCGCGCGCCTTCGGCTGCTCTTCGGCTCCCGGGATCGGGATCTACCCGCAGCGCTCACTCGACCACCAGCTCGTCGCGGAGCGTCCCGGCGAACCCTTCGGCTGCGAACTCCGCCATCACCTCGTAGGTGCCGGCCTGGCCGGGGGTCCAGGACTCGGAGAAGTGGGCTCCGGTCTGGCCCTGCAACTCCTGGGACTGCTCGGCCTGGGTGAACACCCTGTCCTTCGACCATCGCCAGACTTCGCGGCCGTCACGTGTGGCCCAGAAATCGTACTTCTGTCCGGACGCGAACCTCAGCGTCTGGGCCTGTCCCGAGACGTTCTGGAGGCCCAGCGTCAGCCGAACCGAACGCCCGAGCTTCACCCGGGATGGATCGACCCGCAGCGTCACGGTGACGGACCCGACCCGCCGCTGGTCCCCGCCGACGGGCGCACCACTCGACGCGCACGAGCAGAAAGCCAGCGCAGCCACCGCGACAAGCGTCCTGGCCTTCATCCCAGGTAGACCCTCGGCACCCTCGCCCCCACCCCGCACACGACCTCGTAGTGGATCGTCTGAAGGCGGCCGGCTATCTCGTCGGCGGTGATCGCGTCCGCGCCCTGGGAACCCATGAGCACGGCCTCGTCTCCGGCCGAAACCGCATCGTCTCCACAGTCGACCATGATCGTGTCCATCGTGACCCTTCCCACCACGGGCCGGCGCACACCCCCGATCAGGACCTCGCCGCTGTTGGACAGAAGCCGCGCAAAGCCGTCCGCGTACCCGAGCTGCACCGTTGCGATGGTTGTCTCCTTTTCGGGGGCCCATGTCAGGCCGTAGGAGACTCCCTCGCCGGCGGGGACGCGCCTGGACAGCCCGACGCTGCTGACCAGGCGCATGGCCGGACGCAAGGTCACCTTGTCGGCCATCCAAGGGGCGGGCAGCAGCCCGTAGCAGGCGACGCCGGTCCGGACCATGTCGTGATGCGCCTCGGGGCGCGCGATGGTGGCCGCCGAGTTGGCCAGATGGAACAGGGGCGCCCGCAGGTTCTGCGACTCGAGCGCCCGTCGAAGCTGGGCGAAGCGGCCGATCTGAAGGCCGGTCGACTCAGCCGCCGGATCGTCCGGAGAGGCAAGATGACTCCAAACCCCCTCCAGCGACAGCGAGCGTTCCTCGCGGACCCATCCGATGAGTCCGGCCGCCTCCTCCAGCGACACGCCCTCGCGGTGCATCCCCGTGTCCACGGCGACGTGCACAGGATGAACAGACCCGGCGTCGGAGGCCGCCTTGGCGATGGATTCGGCCCCCGCGCGCGTGGACACGCTCGGCGTGAGCCCGCGCGAGACGATCTCGCCGGCCGCGTCCGGGGGCGCCTCGATCAGGACCAGGACGGGGACGTCGATGCCCGCTTCTCGGAGCCGGACCCCCTCCTCCACCAGAGCGACCGCCAGACGCTGGACCCCGGACTCCAGGCACGCCCGGGCCACCTCGACATCGCCGTGTCCGTAGCCGTTGGCCTTCACCACCTGCAGGTGGACCACCTGGGGGCCGAGCAGCGCCCGCAGGGCCCGGCAGTTGGACCGGATCGCATCGAGGTCGATCTCGGCGTAGGTCGGCCGCCACCTCATCGCTGGGCTCCCTCGAGCACAGTCCGCAGCGGCCCGTGCCCGAACGGCAACTCCCCGGCCACACGGCGGAGCACGCGCGGGAGCCACGCTGAAAGCTCGGACGCCGTCGCGCTTCCCGGTCCGGCCTTGACCGCCGAATCGGATGCCGCACCGTGCAGCCACGCGCCCGCCCAGGTGGCGGCCGCGGGAGCAGCCCCCCCGGCGATCAGCGCCGTGATCACCCCGGTCAGGACGTCGCCGGTGCCCGCGGAGGCGAGTCCCGGCCCCCCGGTGGCGTTCACCAGAACCTCTCCCTTCGGGGTGGCGGTGATCGCGCGCGGCCCCTTCAGGTGGACCACCGCGCCCCACTCCCGCGCCGCCCGCCGCGCCTCGTCCAGCAGGTCGGGACCGGGCTCGCGTCCGAGCAGATTCCGGAACTCACCCGCATGCGGAGTAAGGACGGTCGCGGCCTCGCGGTCCCGCAGCACGTCCGGCTGGTCCCGCAGAAGCTCGGCCAGCGCCCACAGGCCGTCTGCGTCCAGGACCACGGGCAACGGCGTCCGCAGTGCATCGCGAACCACCTCGGACGGCCCCGGCCCCCGCCCGAGCCCAGGCCCCACGGCCAGGGCACGAGCCTTGCCGAGCGACTGATCGAATCGCTTCAGCGAACTGCCCGTCAGCATGCCGGACTCCGAATCCAGGCCCACCTTCACTGCCTCCGGCACCCGCACCTCCAGCACGCCCAGGACGTCCTGGGGGACCCCGGCCATCACCATTCCGGCGCCGGCGCCCAGTGCCCCCAGCACGGTCAGGACCGCCGCCCCGCTCATCCCGGACGACCCGGCGACGACCGCGACCGCGCTCGAGTACTTGTTGGAGTCGGCAGCGCGCCGGGGAATCACGGCCGCAACGTCAGCGGCATCGGGGAGCTTCACGCTTGTCTGCGGCAACGGGATCCCGATGTCCGCCACGTCCACGCGGCCGCACCGCAGCGCCCCGGGGGGCCTGACGTGGCCGACCTTCAGGGCCTGCACGGCTACGGTCACGTCGGCGTGCACGGCCGGACCGTCGACGGCGCCGCTGCCGGCGTCAACCCCCGAAGCCATGTCCACCGACAGCACGCGCCCGGGGTGGCCTGCGATCGCGGACAGGGCCTCCGCCGCGGGACCGGTCGCCTCGCCGGAGAACCCGGTCCCGAACACCGCGTCCACCACCAGGTCCGCCCGTTTCGACTCCGCCTGCCACGCGCCGGGACTCCATCCGGCGACCCTTACGGACGCCGTGCGCCGCGCAGCTTCCAGGTGCACCGCCGCCGCTCCGGACGGCTGTGCCACGAGAAGGACCGAAGCCCAGGCGCCACGCGCCGCCAGGTGGCGGGCCACGGCTATGCCGTCGCCGCCGTTGCTCCCCTTCCCGCACACGCACAGGACCCTGCGGCCGTAACCGCCCCGCGTCATGCGCAGGGCGACGGAGGTGCAGGCAGCCGCCGCGCGGTCCATGAGGATGTGGGCCGGCGTGCCGTCCCGGATCGCCGACTCGTCGGCCTCCCGCATCTCACTTGGAGTCAGGACCGCTTCCATCGCGGTCGCGTCACTCCACCGTGACCGTCTTGGCGAGGTTCCTCGGGCGGTCCGGGTCGAGCCCGCGGATCCGGGCGACGTAGTAGGCGAGCAGTTGGAGGGGGATGACGTCGAGCATCGGGGACAGGAGCTCGTGGGTCTGGGGCACCCACAGGACGTGGTCGACCCCCGACGTCGCCGCCTCGTCGCCGTCGTTGGCGACCAGGACGGTGGTGGCGCCGCGCGCCTTGACCTCCTGGACGTTGGACAGCAGCTTTGCCGAGACCCGGGACCGCGTACCGACCACCACCACCGGGACCCCCTTCTCGAGCAGTGCTATGGGACCGTGCTTCATCTCCCCCGCCGGGTAGCCGGAGGCGTGCACGTACGCGATCTCCTTGAGCTTGAGCGCGCCCTCCAGGGCCACGGGGAAGCCGACGTTGCGTCCGAGGAACAGCGCCAGGGGGGCGTCGGCCATTGCCTCGGCCACGACACGCACATCGCCGGCTCGGTCGATGCAGGTCTGGACCTTGTCCGGGATCTCCTCCATGCGCTCGAGCAGCTCCCGGGACTCCGACGGGTACACCGCGCCGAGCGTCTGCGCGATGAACAACGCCACCGTCTGGAGCGCGGCCACCTGTGTGGTGAACGTCTTCGTGGCGGCCACCGATATCTCGGGCCCGGCCCGCGTGTACAGGACCGCCTCCGCCTCGCGCGCGATGCTCGAGCCGACGACGTTGGTGACGGCAATGACCCGTGCCTTCTGGTCGCGCGCGTGGCGGACCGCCTCCAGCGTGTCGAGAGTCTCCCCCGACTGCGAGACCGCGATCACGAGCGTGTTGCGGTGCAGGACGGGGTCCCGGTATCGGAACTCGCTGGCCACCTCGACCTCCACAGCCAGCCGCGACCAGTGCTCGATGCCGTGTCGGGCAATCAGGCCGGCATGAAACGCCGATCCGCAAGCGACGATGAAGACCTTGTCTATGCGGCGGATGTCCTCTTCGGTCAGGCGCAGTTCGTCGAGCTGAATCACGCCGTCGTGCTCCCAGCGCCCCAGCAGCGTGTCGCGCAGCGCCTGCGGCTGCTCGTGGATCTCCTTGAGCATGAAGTCGGGAAAACCTCCGCGCTCGGCCGCCGCCTGGTCCCACGTGACTTCCATCGGCTCTACGACCACAGGAAGCCCCGAGAGGTCCGTGACCTCGACGGACCCCTTGCGGATCTGGACGACCTGGCCGTCTCCCAGGGCCAGCACCCGGCGCGTGTAGCCCAAGAGGGCGGGGATGTCCGATGCCAGAAAAGACTCCCCTTCCCCCAGGCCCACGATCAGCGGGGCCGACATCCGCGCTCCGACCACGAGATCAGGGTCATCCGCGCTCACCACGGCTATCGCATACGCCCCCTGAAGCTCCGCGACCGCCTCCCGGACGGCGTGGGCCAAGCCATCCTCGCCGAGCTTTTCCTCGATGAGGTGAGCGATGACCTCTGTGTCGGTGTCGGACCGAAGCTGATGCCCACGCTTCTCGAGATGGGCCCGGACCTCAGCGAAGTTCTCGATGATGCCGTTGTGCACCACCGCGATCCGCCCGGAGCAGTCGGTGTGAGGGTGCGCGTTGGAGTCGCTGGGAGGCCCGTGCGTGGCCCACCTCGTATGACCGATGCCGGACTCTCCCGACGGAGGCGCGGAGGCAATCGCCTGCTGCAGCTGTGACAGGGCGCCCTTGCGCCGGACGATCTCCACTCCCCCGGGGCCGGACATGGCCACGCCGGCGGAGTCGTAGCCCCGGTACTCGAGCCTGGCGAGGCCGTCCAGAAGCACGTCCAGAGCGCGTCTCGAACCTGTGTAACCGACGATTCCGCACATGTCAGGCCCCCTTCCCCGCCGACGCCGGTCCGGCCGGCTGCGCAGCGGCAGGTTCGTCGTGACCGTTCAGGTCACGGTGCACCATGGCGGCGATCGCTTCGGCTCCCGACCGCGCGTCGGCTTCCGTCGCGGCCTCGACCATGACACGGACCAGGGGCTCTGTCCCGGAGGCCCTCACCAGGACGCGTCCCTGGTCCCCGAGCCTGGCCTCCACCGCCCTGACGGCGTCCAATACGCCGACCGCGGAACCGAGCCCGTCGCGAGCGGAAGTCCTCACGTTCAGCAGGACCTGCGGGAAGGGCCGGAACGGGACGACGCCCTCGAGGCGCCCGCCTTCCTCGGCTACCGCCTCCAGCAGCCCCAGCGCCGTCAGAATCCCGTCCCCGGTCGTGGCCAGGTCCAGGCGCAAAATGTGACCTGACTGCTCGCCGCCGCACACGATGCCCTTTGTGCGCATGGCGTCGAGCACATGTCGGTCGCCGACCGGGGTCTCCACAAGCGAAATCCCCTCCCGTGCAGACCACGCCCTGAGCGCCTGGTTCGCCATCACCGTCACCGCGACCATGTCGTGCGTCAGGCGGCCTCGCCTTCTCAGGCGTGATGCCAGGATGGCGAGAATCGCGTCGCCGTCCACCACGGCCCCGGACTCGTCACCGGCCAGGACCCGGTCCGCGTCGCCATCGTGGGTCAGTCCGATAGACCCGGACTCCGCCGCCGCCGCCGCGACCACCTCCGGGTGGGTGGCTCCACAGCCGTCATTGATCATCGCCCCGTCCGGCTCGCCGTGGATCTCCGCGACCTCCACTCCGAGCCTGCGCAGGATCTCCGGCGCCAGTCCGCACGCGGCTCCGTGGGCGCAGTCGACCACGACCTTCAGGCCGCGCAGGTCGGCGGTAACCGACTGCTCGAGGTGTGAGAGGTATCTCTCGCGAGCGTCCGGAATCCACCGGACCGAACCGACGTCAACTCCGGCAGGAAGTGCCGCCGGCTGCCCGATCAGCTGCTCCAGCGCCTCCTCCCGGATCTCCGAGGGCTTCCATCCTCCCGGACCGAACACCTTGATCCCGTTGTCGGCCGCGGGGTTGTGCGACGCGGACAGCACCACGCCCGCATCGGCGCCGTCGCCCGCTACGAGAAAGGCGACGGCAGCGGTCGGCACCACTCCCGCCAGAAGGACGTCGGCCCCCGCGGACGCCAGGCCCGCCACGAGCGCCGCCTCCAGCAGGGGACCGGAGGGCCGGGTGTCCCGTCCGACGACGACGCGCGGACGGGCAGACGTGCCCTGGCCGAGGACGCCCGTCGACGCGGCACGGGCGACTGCACGGCCCACGTCCAGCGCGAGCTCCGCGGAAAGATCTGCGTTGGCCCGGCCGCGGATGCCGTCGGTTCCGAAGAGCCTGCCCATCTCAGCCCTTTCGATGGCCCGGCGGCGAGGCCGGAGGCGTCAGCGCTTCGAGAACTGCGGGGCCTTGCGAGCCTTGCGCAGGCCGTACTTCTTCCGCTCCTTGACACGCGGGTCGCGCGTCAGGAGCCCGGCCCGCTTGAGTGCAGGCCGCTGCTCGGGGTCCAGTTCGAGGATCGCGCGGGCAACCCCCAGGCGCAGTGCACCGGACTGCCCCGTCGTACCCCCGCCCTCGACGCGCGCAATCACGCTGTAGCGGCCTTCCATCCCGGCCACCCGGAGCGGGTCCATGATCCTCATGCGCTGCACGCGGGACGTGACGTAATTGTCGAAGGTGCGGTCGTTGACCGTGATGGTTCCGTCCCCGGGAAGGACCCTCACGCGCGCGACGGCGCCCTTGCGCCGTCCTGTTCCCCAACCGATGCGATCCGCCACGTCTCCTACGCCTCCTTGTTATCACTGGATTCGGGAGCCGCGCCCGCGAAAGCGGGGGCTCCGCGATGGCCGGCCGCCAGCGTCGCCGGCAGCGGCTCGGGCTTCTGGGCCTCGTGTGGATGCTCGGGGCCGCGGTAGACCTTCAGCTTGCGGATCTGCTGGCGGCCCAGCCGCCTCTTCGGGAGCATTCCCCAGACGGCCTTCTCAACCGCCCGTTCCGGATGCGTCTGAAGGAGCTTGCCGTACTCGATCGACCTCAGCCCCCCCGGATACCCGGAGTGGCGGTGGAACAGCTTCTTCTCCAGCTTGTTGCCGGTCAGCTTGATCTTCTCCGCGTTCACCACGATGACGAAGTCGCCCGTGTCCAGGTGCGGCGTGAACTGAGGCTTGTGCTTGCCCCTCAGCACGACGGCGATCTGCGTCGCCAGTCGTCCCAGCACCTGGTCGGTCGCGTCGACGACGTACCAGTGCCGCGGCACTTCTCCTGGCTTGGCCGAGTAGGTCTTCATGGTCCCTTCCTTCAGATCGTCGCGGGCTGAGGCACGGAAGCCCACGGCCACGCCGCGGCCGCGCGCCGGGGCCAGGGGGCATCCTCGTAAAGCACCTCGGTCAGAGTCAAGCCGCGGGCGGGGGCGACGTTGCCGGCTCCCGCACGGCTGCGCGACTCGAGCAGCTGCTCCATCCAAGACAGAGGCCTGCGTCCCGAAGCCACCTCGAGGGCCGAGCCCATGATGCTCCGCACCATCTGGTGCAGGAAAGCGTTGGCGGACAGCCGGCACATGACCAGCGACCCGGACCTGCGGCAGGACGCCTCCACGACCGTCCGGACCGGTGACTGATCGTCGCGGATCCGGGCAAAGGAACTGAAGTCATGCGTGCCGACGATGGACGCCAGAGCCTCCGCGAGCAGGTCGTCGTCGAGAGTGCGTGGCTCCCAGATCGAGAACCGGTCCATGAGGGGGTTGCGGACGTCGGCGTTCCATAGCAGGTAGACGTAGGTCCGGCCACGCGCTGAGTGCCTGGCGTGAAAGCCCTCCGGCCCCTGCTGCGCGTCCTCGAGGCTCAGATCGGACGGCAGCAGGCCCGCGGCCCCGCGCAGGATCCGCTCGGCGTCGGCCTCCGGATCCTCGAACGACACGACCTGGCCCGTCGCGTGGACGCCGGCGTCGGTGCGGCCGGCAGCGGCGATACGGACTTCCCGTCCGAGGACCTGCTCCAGCGCGGACTCGATCTCACCCTGGACAGTCCGCACGCCCGGCTGGACCTGGAATCCGGCGAAGGCGGTGCCGTCGTAGGAGACGAGCAGCCTCACGAGGGACAAGATCAGTCCTCCTTGCCCGGCTGGTCTACGAACTCGACGATGGCCATGGGGGCGGCGTCGCCGCGGCGGTAGCCGAGCTTCAGGATGCGGGTGTAGCCGCCCGGCCGTTCCCCCACCCTGGGGGCGACCTCGGCGAAAAGACGGTGCACGATCCCCTTGTCACGCAGCTCCGACAGCACCATCCGTCTGGAGTGGACGTCACCGCGGCGGGCCTTCGTGATCAGGTTCTCCACAAAGGGGCGCAGCCGCTTGGCTTTCGTGTGCGTGGTCACGATCCTGCCGTGCTCGATGAGCGACCGGGAGAGGTTGCGCATGATGGCGCGCTCATGGGAGGCACTGCCTCCCATCCGGGGACCGCGTGTGGGGGCCGCCATGCTACAGCCCCTTCTCCTTGAGCCCCAGGCCCATCTCCTTGAGCTTCTCGTCGACTTCGACCACCGACTTCTCCCCGAAGTTGCGGATGTCCATGAGGTCTTCCATCGAGTACTCCAGCAGCTGGCCCAGCGTGTTGATCCCCTCGCGCTTGAGGCAGTTGAGCGCCCGGACCGAAAGGTCCAGCTGCTCCACGGGGCGTTCCGTATCGACGCGGGGGCCGGGACCGGCCTGCTTTTCGTCGCGTCGTTCCGCCCCCTCCTCGAGCTCGTCGAACAGGCCGACCAGCTGTCCGAGGTGGCGCGCCGCGTGCATGGTCGCCTCCTTCGGCGCCACAGCGCCGTTCGTCTCGACCTCCAGCACGAGCCGGTCGTAGTTGGTCATCTGCTCGACCCGCGTGTGCTCAACGACGTACGTCACGCGCCGGACCGGCGAGAACATGGCGTCCACGAGAATCTCACCGATGACGTCCCGGCCGGCCATGCGGTCGGCCACCTGGTAGCCACGGCCACGGGAGACGGTCAGCTCGATGTCGAGCTTCCCCTTGGTGTTCAGCGAGGCGATGTGGGAGTCGCGGTTGATGATCTCGACCCCAGCCGGGGCCTCTATGTCGCCGGCCACGACTTCCTTCGCGCCGCGGGCACGCAGGTGAAGCGAGGCAGTCGCCTCGTCGCCCTCGAGCCGAACGACCACGTCCTTCAGGTTGAGGACGATGTCGGTGACGTCCTCCTTGACGCCGGCGACGGTGGTGAACTCGTGGAGCACGCCGTCGATCTTGGCGGCCGTGATGGCCGCCCCTGGGACCGAAGAAAGCAAAGTCCGGCGCATGGCGTTTCCGAGCGTGTAGCCGAACCCCGGCTCGAGCGGCTCGATCACGAACTTCGAGATCGACTCCGAGACGGGTTCCTCTGAAACGGTCGCCCTGGCAATCGTGAGCACAAAGCCTCCTTATGCGTAAGAAGCGAAACTGCCCGCGGATCTACCGCGAGTAGAACTCGACGATGAACGACTCCTTGACGGGGACGTCGATCTCGCCTCGCTCGGGCAGGGAGGTCACCTTGGCCTCCATGCGTGAGTAGTCAGCCGAGACCCAGGAGGGGACCGTTCGCGACTGCGCACGCTCGGTTGCTTCCTGGACCCGGACGATTCCCCGGGACTTCTCCTTCACGGAGACGACGTCCCCGGGTCGGCACAAAAAGGACGGGATGTTCGTGAGACGCCCGTTGACAAGGACGTGACGGTGCAGGACCAGCTGCCGGGCGTCGTCACGCGAGTGGGCGAACCCGGCCCGGTACACGACGTTGTCCAAGCGGCGCTCCAGAATCCGGAGCAGGTTCTCACCGGTGGCGCCCTTCTGGCGGGCAGCCACGCCGTAATAGCCACGGAACTGCTTCTCCAGCACGCCGTAGATCCGGCGCGCCTTCTGCTTCTCACGCAGCCGCTCCAGGTACGGCGATGCCTTGCCGGCGCGCCGGCGGCCGTGCTGGCCCGGCGGGATCGGACGCTTTTCGATGGGGCACTTGGGGGTCTCGCACTTGCTGCCCTTGAGATACAGCTTGATCCCCTCGCGCCGGCAGTGCCTGCAGTCGGCCTCCGCGTATCTGGCCATGGCTACACCCTCCGCCGCTTGCGGGGACGGCACCCGTTGTGGGGCACCGGCGTCACATCGGTGATGCTGGCGACCTCGAGGCCGGCGGCCTGCAGCGCCCGAATGGCCGTCTCGCGTCCGGAGCCGGGGCCCTTGACGAAGACGTCCACTCGCCGCATGCCGTGCTCCATCGCCTTGCGCGCGGCGGCCTCGGCCGCCAGCTGCGCCGCGAACGGAGTCGACTTGCGGGAACCCTTGAAGCCGACGGTGCCGCCCGTCGACCAGGAGACCACACCACCCTCGGGATCCGTGATCGCGATGGTCGTGTTGTTGAAGCTGGACTTTATGTGGGCCTCGCCGGCGGCGATGTTCTTTCGCTCGCGCCGCTTTACGCGCTCGCCGACACCCTTCTTCTTCGCAGTCACCCGTTACCGCTCCCGTCCGGACGCCACTGGGACTATCCCTTCTTGCCGACCTTCTTCTTCTTGGCCCCCACCGTCTTGCGGGGACCCTTGCGCGTGCGGGCGTTGGTCTGAGTGCGCTGTCCCCGGACAGGCAGTCCGAGGACGTGCCTCATGCCCTGGTAGGACCCGATCTCGATCTTTCGGCGGATGTTCTCCTGAACCTCCCGCCGCAACTCGCCCTCGACCTTCACGTTTACGTCGATCCACTGCCTGATCCGGGCGACCTCCTCGTCGCTCAGGTCGCGTACCTTGGCCGCGGGATCGATGTTCGCGCGCTCGCAGATCTGCTTCGCCTTCACGTTGCCCACACCGAAGATGTAGGTCAGGGACACGTCCGCGCGCTTGTCGCGCGGCAGGTCGACCCCCGCGATACGTGCCAAATCAGGCCCCCTGGCGCTGCTTGTGGCGCGGGTTCTCGCAGATCACGAGAACCCGGCCGTGCCGGCGGATGACCTTGCACTTGTCACACATCTTCTTCACGGACGCGCGAACCTTCACTACGCCTGCTTTCTGTCGGTTTCAAGCTCTCGCCCTAGGCCCGGACGCGCGAACGCGGCCGTACCCTTGCCGGGGCGGCGAACGGCAAGTTTAGCGTAGTCGGCCCCCTGCGTCGACCGCCGCTCAGGGCAGGGTGAGCACAAGCGGATCACCGTCGGTCACTGCGACCGAGTGCTCGAAGTGGGCGGACAGGGACCGGTCCGCGGTCACGACCGTCCACTCATCGGCGAGTACCTCCGTCTCCCACCCCCCGGCGTTGACCATCGGCTCGATCGCCAGCGCCATGCCGGGCTCCAGCTTCGGCCCCCGGCCGGGCGCGCCATAGTTCGGGATCTGTGGCTCCTCGTGCAGGTTGCGCCCGAGCCCGTGCCCCACGTACTCGCGGACCACGGTGAACCCCGCCCCCTCGGCGACCTGCTGCACGGCGTGCGAGATGTCGGACAGCCGCTGCCCGGGCCTCACCTGGCGGATGCCGGCCCACAGCGACTCCTCGGTGGCTTTGAGCAGCCCCTGGACCTCCTCGGGCGGGGACTCCCCCGCGTAGAAGGTGGCGGCCGAGTCGGCGTGGTACCCGTCGTGGATCGCCCCGACGTCGATCTTCACCAGGTCCCCCTCCTCGATGCGGCGCGGACCCGGGATCCCGTGGACGACCTCTTCGTTGATCGAGATGCAGACGCTGCCGGGAAAGCCGCGGTACCCCTTGAACGAAGGCACGCAGCCGGCTGCGCGGATGACCTTCTCGACGACCGCGTCGACCTCGGACGTCCGGACACCCGGCCTCACGTGCTCCCGCGCCGCCTGAAGCGCGGTGGCCACCACCTTGCCGGCCGAACGCATCCGGTCGAGCTCGTCCGGCGACTTCTTGATGATCACGGTGTCGCGCCGGCCATCAAGGACCCGCCTCGATGGCCTTGTCTATCCGTTCGGAGACGAGCTCCATGCCGTCCATGCCGTCCACCGTCACCACCAGACCCTGCTTGTCGTAGTGGTGGATCAGCTCCTCGGTGTCGCGGTGGTACACCTCGAGCCTGTGCATCACGGTGTCCGGCTGATCGTCGGTCCTGGTCACAAGGGGGGAACCGTCGTCGTCGCACTTCTCGTCGTCGGCCGGCGGGTTGTAGATCATGTGGTACGGGTGCTGGCAGACGGGACACATCCGCCGTCCCGTCAGGCGCCGGACGACCTCCTCGTCGGTCGCCGTGAGGTGCACCACGATGTCCAGCGGCCTGCTCGCCTCTTGCAGCGCCAGGTCCAGCGCCCCGGCCTGCGTGACCGTGCGGGGGAAACCGTCCAGGACGAAGTGTTCCGCGTCCGCAGAGTCGATCCGGGCGGATATGAAATGGATCATCAGCTCGTCGGGGACGAGGTCGCCGCGCTCCACATAGTCCCGGACCTGGTCGCCCACAACGGAGTGGTCGGCCATGGCCTGGCGCAGGAGCTCGCCCGACGCGATGTGGGGGACCCCCAGGCGCTCGGCGAGACGCCGGGCCTGGGTGCCCTTCCCCGCGCCAGGAGGGCCCACCATCAGCAGCCGCACGATAGGCATCCTTTTCGGCGAGGCGGTGTCGGGCGCTACTTGAGGAAGCCCTCGTAGTTGCGCATGAGGAGCTGGGACTCGATCTGTCGCATGGTCTCGAGCGCCACACCCACCGCGATCAGTATCGTCGTCCCGCCGAACGGGAACGTCTGCGCGGGCAGTCCCGTGATGACGGCTATGACGGATGGGACCACCGCAACCAGCGCGAGAAAGAGGCTTCCGGGGACCGTGAGCCGCGTGAGGACCTTGTTCAGATACTCGGCGGTCGGGCGGCCGGGTCGAATCCCGGGGATAAAGCCGCCGTACTTGCGGATGTAGTCCGCCTGCTGCGTCGGGTTGAACGTGATCGCCACGTAGAAGAACGTGAACAGCAGGATGAGGATGGCGTAAAGGACGATGTACGGCACCGTGGCCGGGTTGACGAACCACCTCTCGACGAACTCGCGCATCCCCTTCCAGGGGGCGGCGCTGGAGACCAGCACGGGGATGTACAGAACAGAGGACGCGAAGATGATCGGGATGACACCGGCCTGGTTGACCTTGATCGGTATGTAGGTGGACCCGCCCCCGGTCATCCTGCGTCCGACGATCCGTTTCGCGTACTGGACCGGGATTCGGCGCTGGCCCTGCTCGACGAGCACGATTGCCACCACGATCATCAGCCCGATCAAAAGGAAGATGACGGACCCGATGATCTTCAACTGCTCGTAGACCGCGGCGCCCTGGCCCGGGAGCCCGGCGATGATCCCGGCAAAGATCAGCAGCGACATGCCGTTGCCTATGCCGCGCTGGGTTATGAGCTCACCCAGCCACATGATCAGGCCGGTGCCCGCGGTCAGCGTCAGGACGATGAGCGCCACCCTCGGTGGAGTGAAGTTAGGGACGACATCCGCCCCCACCGGGGAGTTCTCCGGGCTGTGGAACAGGAACACGAGGCCCGTCGACTGGATCAGGGCCAGGACGATCGTCAGGTAACGCGTGAACTTCGTGATCTGCCGGTGACCGACCTCGCCCTGCTTCTGCCACTCCTCGAGCCGGGGGATGACCACGGCGAGCAGCTGCATGATGATCGAGGACGTGATGTACGGCATGATGCCCAGCGCGAAGATGGCGAAGTTGGTGAGCGCCCCTCCCGAGAACAGGTTCAGGAAAGCGGCGACTCCTCCGACCTGCTGGCGCTGCTCGATCTGGCGGTTCAGCGTCGCCAGGTCGATCCCAGGGACGGGGATGTGGGCGCCGAGCCTGAAGACGGCCAGGATGAAGAAGGTGAAAAGCAGCTTGCGCCTGAGATCCGGGACCTTGAACGCGTTGCGCAGCGCCGTCAGCACGTCCTAGATCACCTCGGCCGTGCCGCCCGCATGCTGAATCTTGTCGACGGCCTGCTTTGAGAACGCGTTGGCGCGGATCGTCAGGGACTTGCTGATGTCGCCTTGGCCGAGGACCTTCACGGGCATCCGCTTCCGAACGAGCCCCCGCCGGCGCAGCTCGTCGGGGTCGATCACAGACCCGCCCTCGAACGCGCTTTCGAGCCGGGCCAGGTTGACCACAGCGTATTCCACGCGGTTTCTGGAAGTGAACCCGCCCCACTTGGGCAAACGGCGCTGCAGGGGCATTTGACCTCCGGCGAAAGCAGCGGGAACCTGCCCGCGCGCCTTCGTGCCCTTCATTCCGCGTCCCGAGGTCTTGCCGAGTCCGGAGGACTCGCCGCGACCAACTCTCTTGGACCTGTGCGTCGCCCCCTTGGCGGGGCGGAGGTCGTGAATCTTCATGAGCTCCCTCCGGACTCGCCGTTCTCGGGCTCGACCTTGACCAGGTGCCTGACCTTGAAAGCCATCCCGCGCAGCGACGGGGTGTCCTCATGCACGACGCTCTGCCCGATCTTGCGCAGGCCCAGCGAGCGAACGGTTCTGCGCTGGCCGTCGGGACACCCGATGACGCTTCGGAACTGTGTGATACGGATCCTGGGCATCACGAACCGTCTTTCGCGGGCTCGGCGCCGTCGCCTGCGGGCTGCGGCTCCGACGCGGCTTCGGGAGCCGCGCCCTTGGTCTTCGCCGCTTCCATCCGGCGCAGCATGACCCTGGGAGCCACCTGCTCGAGTGACTTGCCCCGCACCCTGGCGACCTCCTCTGGACGACGCAGCGACTTGAGGCCCTCCATCGTCGCGTGAACCACGTTGATCGGATTGTTCGTGCCGAGGATCTTCGCCAGGCAGTCCTCTACCCCCGCACACTCCAGCACGGCGCGAACCGGTCCCCCAGCGATGACCCCCGTACCCGGGGCCGCAGGCTTGAGCATCACGCGTGCCGCTCCGTGGGCGCCGATGACCTCGTGGGGGATGGTCGCGCCGATCATCGGGACGGTGAACATCGACCGCTTCGCGTACTCCTTGGCCTTGTCGATCGCCGCGGGCACCTCCTTGGCCTTGCCGTAGCCCATGCCGACGCGGCCCGCCTTGTCGCCGACGACCATCGTCGCGGTGAAGGAGAACCGGCGGCCGCCCTTCTGGACCTTGGCGACCCTGTTGGGCCGTCCGATCAGTCTGTCCTCGAGCTGAGGACGTCCGTCATCGGCCTGGTCGCGGTCGCGTCGGCGTCCTCGCCCGGCATCTGATCTGCGTTGCGCGCTCAGAACTGCAACCCTCCCTCACGTGCCCCTTCGGCCAGGGCTGCGACCCTGCCGTGGTAGGCATAGCCGCCTCTGTCGAACGCGACCTTCTCGACCCCCGCCGCCTTGGCTCTCTCGGCCACGATCGACCCTACTCGCTTGGCCGACTCTGCTTTGCGGGCCTGCTCCCCGCGCAGCGAAGCATCCAGCGACGAGGCCGAGGCGAGCGTACGTCCGGCCACGTCGTCGATCACCTGGGCGTAGATGTGCCGGGCAGACCGGAAAACCACGAGGCGCGGGCGCTCGGGCATGCCGAGAACCCTCTTGCGGACCCGCCGATGCCGCCGGACGCGTGACAGCCGGCGCTCCTGGGCCTTGTTGCGCGCGGACAGGGCACCGGCCATTACTTCGCCGCCTTTCCGGCCTTGCGCCTGACGTACTCGCCTTCGTAGCGGATCCCCTTGCCCTTGTAGGGCTCCACGGGACGGATCTTCCTGACTGTGGCGGCGACCTGTCCCACGAGCTCCTTGGAGGCACCCTTCACGATCACCAGGTTCTGGACCGGCGGAGTGCCGCCGGGGGGGCCCGGCTGCACCTCGAAAGTGATGCCCTCGGGTGCATCGACCCGCACGGGATGCGAAAAGCCCAGCTGCATGGTCAGGTCCTTGCCGTCCATGGCGGCCCGGTACCCGACTCCCCTCAGCTCGAGGACCTTTTGAAACCCTTGCGAGACCCCTTGCACGGCGTTGGCCACCAGGGCCCTGGCCAGTCCGTGGAAAGCCCGCTCGCGGCGGGCGTCAGACGACCGCGTCACAGTCAGCGTGTCGTCCTCACGCACGACCTGCACGACGTCCGGGAACTTCGCCTGCTGCTCTCCCAGAGGGCCGCGCGCGGTGACAACGCCGGGCTCGATCCGCAGCTCGACGCCGTCCGGGATTTGAATGGGCATCCTGCCTATCCGACTCATCTCACCAGACCTCACACAGGACTTCGCCGCCGATACGTGAGCGGCGTGCTTCGCGATCAACCATCAGACCGCGGGAGGTGGACAGTATGGCCACCCCGAGTCCGCCCTGCACCTTGCGGACCTCGTCCCACCCGGCGTACACACGCAGGCCCGGCTTGGAGACCCTGCGCAGCCCCAGAATGACCGGCTTGCGATCGGGGGTGTACTTCAGCGTGACCCGCAACTTCCCCTGCACCGCGGACGGCTCGATCTGGACGTCGGTCAGGTAACCCTCCTGCATCAAAATCTCCGCAATCCGCGCCTTGACGCTCGAATGCGGAAGCACCACCTCCGCGTGCCGGGCGTGAAGCCCGTTGCGGATGCGGGTCAGCAGGTCGCCGATCGGGTCGCTTATGACGCCTGTGCCCATTACCAGCTCGCTTTCCGCATGCCCGGGATCTCACCCGCGTGGCAAAGCTCGCGGATGCAGATTCTGCACAGCTCCAGCTTGCGGTAGACCGACCTCGGCCTGCCGCAACGCCGGCAGCGCGTGTACTTGCGCACCTTAAAGCGCGGCTCTTTCTCGAACGTCTTCACGTACAGCGATTTGCGCGTCATCTGGGTCCTTATCCGGCCTGGGCCTGGGCTTGGGCCTCGGCTCGAGCCCGGAAGGGGAAGCCGAGCTCCTTCAGGAGCTGGTAGCCCTCCTCGTTCTCCCGCGCCGTGGTCACGCAAGTGATGTCCATGCCCAGCTGCCGCTCGATCTTGTCGTACTCGATCTCGGGAAAAATCAATTGCTCGGTGACGCCCATCGTGTAGTTGCCCTGACCATCGAAGGACTGGGGGTTCAGTCCTCTGAAGTCCCGGATGCGGGGAAGGGCGATCGACAGCAGCCGGTCCAGGAATTCCCACATCCGGGGGCCCCGAAGGGTCACCTTCGCCCCGATGGGCATCCCCGCGCGGAGCTTAAAGCCGGCGATGGACTTGCGAGCGTGCGTAACCACCGGCTTCTGCCCCGCGACCACCTGCAGGTCGCGCACGGCGAGCTCGATGATGCGCGGATCGCGCACGGCCTCACCCAGGCCCATATTGAGGACGATCTTCTCCAGCCGCGGAACCTGCATCGGGTTGGAGTACCCGAAGCGTTCCATCAACACGGGAACGATGTCCTCGCGGTATCGACTGCGCAGCCTAGGCTCGTACGTGTCGGGGGCCGGCTGGAACGAGGGGGCGTCGCGCTTGCGATCCTGCGCGGACTGTCCGCCGCCCTTGCCTCCCTTGCCCTTCCCCTGCGGAGCCTGAGCGCTCTTCTTGGTGTCCTTGGCCATGTCCTACAGCTCCCCGCCGCACTTACGGCAGACCCTGACGTGGAGTCCGTCCTCCTGGACGTTGTGACCGACCCTGGTCGGCCCGCAGGACGGACACAGCACCTGCACGTTGGAGATCGCTATGGCCGCCTCGCGCTCCACGATCCCACCCTCCTGGCCCGACCGGCCGCGCGCGGGACGCAGCTTCATGTGGCGCTTGGTCAGGTTCACGCCCTCCACGAGGATCCGGGCCTCACGGGGGATCACCTTGAGGACCCGGCCCTGCTTGCCCCGGTCCTTCCCGGTCATGACCCGGACCTGGTCTCCACGCTTGACGGTCAGCTTCACTACAGCACCTCCGGCGCGAGCGAGACGATCCGCATGAACTTCCGCTCGCGCAATTCTCTGGCGACCGGGCCGAAGATGCGGGTCCCCTTGGGGTTGCCCGCCTCGTCGATGATGACGATCGCGTTGTCGTCGAACTTGATGTACGAGCCGTCCTGGCGCCGGGACTCCTTGACGCAGCGGACGACGACGCCCTTGATGACCGATCCCTTTGAGACCGATGCTCCGGGAACCGCGTCCTTGACGGTCCCCACAATGATGTCACCAAGGCGCGCGTAGCGCTTGCCCGACCCGCCGAGCACGCGGATCACGAGCACCTGGCGCGCGCCGGTGTTGTCGGCCACCCGGACCCTCGTCTCCTGCTGGATCACTCACGCGCCCTTTCCACGACCTCGACCACACGCCACCGCTTGAGCTTCGACAGCGGACGCGTCTCAGCGATCCGGACGACATCGCCTACCCTGCAGCTGTTTTCCGGGTCGTCGGCGTAGAACTTCTCTACGCGCCTGACGGCCTTCGAGTAGAGCGCGTGCTGGCCGGTAGTGCGCACCCGCACCACTACCGTCTTGTCCATGGCGTTGGAGACCACGTGTCCGGTCCGGACCCTGCGCATGCCCCGCTCCTGAGGCTCGGTCATGCCCCACCTCCGGTCCACTCCTGGATCTCCCTTTCGCGAAGCACCGTCCGGACGCGCGCGACGTCCTGCTTGACGATGCGCATCCGCCGGTGGTTGTCCAACTGGCCCGTGGCCAGTTGGAAGCGCAGGTTGAAGAGCTCCTCCTTGAGCTCGCGCAGCCTGTCCTCCAGCTCCTCGGTCGCCAGGTCACGGACTTGCATTGGCTTCATATGGGCAGCTCCCCTCGCCGCAGGAACCGGCACCGAAGCGGCAGCTTGTGCGCGGCGAGTCTGAGCGCTTCGCGGGCGACGTCCTCCGGGACGCCGGCCAGCTCGAACAGCACTCGCCCCGGCCGGACGACTGCCACCCAGATCTCGGGGTTGCCCTTTCCGGACCCCATTCGGGTCTCGGCCGCCTTTTTCGTGCGGGGACGGTCGGGGAAAATGTTCACCCAGACCTTGCCTCCGCGCTTGATGTACCGGGTCATGGCGATACGAGCCGCCTCGATCTGACGGTTCGTCAGAAAGCCCGGCTCCAGCGCCTGCAGGCCCCACTCGCCGAACGCCACCGTCACCCCGCCTTTGGGGTGAGAGCGCAGCTTCGGCCTGTGCTGCTTGCGGTGCTTGACCTTCTTCGGCATCAACATGAGCGGCTACCCCTCGCTTCCTGCGGAAGTCTCAGGCGCGGGCTGCGCGGGTTCGGACTGGGCCGGCGCCGCATCGGCGGGTGCCGACTGCACGGGAGCCGAGGTCTCCTCGACGGGCCTGCGCGGCCTGCCGCCCCCGCGTCTGCGGACCCTCTCCTGGGCTGCCTTGCGGATGCGCTCCTCCTCCGGCTTGGGAAGGATCTGGCCCTTGTAGATCCAGACCTTCACCCCGATGCGGCCGTACTTGGTGCGGGACTCGTAGAAGCCGTAGTCGATGTCCGCGCGCAGGGTGGTGAGCGGGACCTGGCCGTCGCGGTCGGCGACGGTCCGGGCCATCTCGGCTCCCGCAAGGCGTCCGGAGCACTGCACCTTCACGCCTTTGGCGCCGAAGCGCATGGCCTCTCCGACCGCGCGCTTCATCGCCTTGCGGAACTGGACCCGTCCCGCGATCTGCTCCGCGATGACCTGGGCGAGCAGAGGCGCCTCCAGTTGAGGCAGTTTGATCTCCAGCGCGTCGACGCGCACCTCGGCGGCCCCCGTCATCTTCTGGATGCGCTCCTTGAGGTGCTCGACCTCCGCTCCACGCCGGCCGATGACGATCCCGGGACGGGCGGTGTGAATGTCCACACGCACGCGGTCGCGGGTCCGCTCGATCTCAACTCGGGAGATCCCCGCCTGCGGGAGCTCCTTCTGGATGAACTGCCTGATGCGCAGATCCTCGTGCAGGTAGAGCTTGTACTGCTTGCGGTCCGCGAACCAGCGCGACTTCCAGTCGGTCGTCACGCCGAGCCGGAACCCGTAGGGGTTGACCTTCTGGCCCATTAGGACTCCTCTCCAGCTGCGCGGACGACGACGGTGACGTGGCTGCGGCGCTTGCGGATCCGGCCGGCCCGGCCGTAGGCCTTGGGCCTCCAGCGCTTGTAGGTCGGTCCCTCGTCCACGAACGCGCGGTAGACGAACAGACGGTCCTCCGGCAGGTGAAAGTTGTTAACGGCGTTGGCTGCGGCCGAGTCCAGAACCTTGAGCAGCACCCTGGAACCACGCAGCGGGGAGAACGCCAGCAGGCGGCGTGCCTCGAGCAGCGGCTTGCCGCGCATCAGGTCGGCCGACCGCCGGATCTTGGACGGCGACATGGCGACGAACTTCGCCACCGCCTTGCCCTCGCGTGTGTTCTCTTCGAGCCTTCTGGCCATCTATCTCGTCCTCGATGACTTCTCGGTGGCGCCGTGGCGCCGGTAGGTCCGGGTGGGGGCGAATTCGCCGAGCTTGTGTCCGACCATCGCCTCCGTCACGAACACCGGGACGTGCTTGCGCCCGTCGTGGACCGCGATCGTATGCCCCACCATGTCGGGGGTGATCGTGGACCGACGCGACCACGTCCTGATCACGCGGCGGTCGTTGCGGTCGTTGAGCAGCGACACCTTGCGTGCCAGGTGCTCGTCTACGAAGGGTCCTTTTTTGAGGCTTCTCGGCATGTTGGCTCCAGCGGCTACTTGCGCCGCTTCTTCTCCCGCCTTCGGACGATGAACGTGCTCGATGTCTTGCGCTTCTGACGCGTCCGCCGCTCCGGCTGTCCCCACGGGGTGGAGGCCGGACGTCCGCCGGACGCCTTGCCCTCGCCGCCTCCGTGGGGGTGGTCGACGGGGTTCATGGCCACTCCTCGCACCTTGGGCCGCCGGCCCTTCCACCTGTTGCGCCCGGCCTTGCCCAGCGAGACCAGCTCGTGCTCCGTGTTGCCGACCTGCCCGACCGTGGCCTTGCACTGCGCGTGGACCAGCCGGATCTCCCCGGAGGGCATCCGCAGGTTTGCGTAGCCCTTCTCCTTGGCCATGAGCTGGACGCTGGTCCCAGCGGAACGGGCGATCCGCCCGCCCTGTCCGGGGACAAGCTCCACGTTGTGGATCACGGTTCCGTCCGGTATCCGCGCCAGCGGCAGCGAGTTGCCGGGCTTGATCTCGGCCCCCGTCCCGGACTGCACCATGGCACCTGCGCGCAGGCCGTCGGGCGCAAGGATGTATCGCTTTTCGCCGTCGGCGTAGTGCAGCAGCGCGATGCGGGCCGACCGGTTCGGGTCGTATTCGATCGCCGCGACCTTCGCCGGGATCCCATCCTTGTTGCGCCTGAAATCGATGATCCGGTAGCTGCGCTTGTTGCCGCCGCCACGCCGGCGCGACGTGATGCGGCCGTGCGCGTTGCGCCCCCCGGTCTTCGGCAGAGGGACGGTGAGAGCCTTTTCGGGCCTCTTGGTCGATATGCCCTCGTAGGTCGCGACGGTCTGGAACCGGCGTCCTGAGGATGTGGGCTTTCGCTGTCTGATGGGCATCGGCTATCCCGTGTTGAAAATCTCGATCTTCTCGCCGGGCGCCAGGGTGACGACTGCCCGGCGGGTGTCCCGGCGCTGTCCTTGGACGAGGTGGCGGCGCACCATCTTCCCGCGGCGCTTCACCGTGTTGACCTGCTTGACGTGAACGCCCCAGATCGTCTCGACGGCGCGGCGGATGTCCGGCTTGGTGGCCTTGGCCGCGACCACGAACGTGTACTTGCCGCCCTCGGCCGCCGCGTAGGACTTCTCCGAGACGACGGGCCGGATGATGACGTCCCTCGCTTCAAGGCTCATGACGCCTCCTCCGGCGCGGGAGCCGTGCGCCGGCCGGGAAGATCGGCGGCTCTCTGCTGAAACGCCTCCACGGCCGTGCGCGTGAAGACGATGCTGTCGTGGCGCAGAACGTCGTAGACGTTCAGCTGGGTCTCGTCGATGCAGTGCGACCGTGCCAGGTTGCGGAAAGCCACCGCCGTAAGGACCTGGGAGGAGTCCACGACCACGAGAACCTTGCCCTGAACGCTCCAGGCGCCCAGGGCGGCGGCCGCCCGGCGGGTCTTGGGAACCTCGAACGGCGGGTCCGCGACCACGAACAGACCCCCGGACGACATCCTGGACGACAGCGCGGACCTCAGGGCCAGCGCCTTCATCTTCTTGGGGACCGACACGGCGTGCGATCGCGGCTTCGGACCGAACACGGTCCCGCCGCCCTTCCACTGCGGCTCGCGGGTCGAACCGTGACGCGCGCGTCCGGTGCCCTTCTGGCGCCATGGCTTTTTGCCGCCCCCGCTGACCTCCGCCCGGGTCTTGGTGGAATGGGTCCCGCTGCGGGCAGCGGCGAGCTGGGCCGTCACGACCTGGTGCATCAGCGGCACGTTCACCTTCGCCGCGAAGATCTCGTCGGACAGCTCGATCTGCTCCGCGCTGGACCCGTCCTCAGCCAGTAGTGGGACGTTCACCGCTTCCCCCTCACCGAGGACCGGACGATGACAAGCCCGCCGTTGGGACCGGGCACGGCTCCCTTGACGAGCAGAAGGTTTCGCTCGGCGTCGACCTTCACGACGGGCAGGTTCAGGACCGTCACGCGCTCGTGGCCGTACCGCCCCGGCAGCTTCAAGCCCTTGAACACACGGGCGGGGGTCGAGCCGCCGCCGACGGACCCGGGTGTGCGGTGCTTGCGCTCCGTGCCGTGGCTCGCGGGGGCGCCTCCGAAATTGTGGCGCTTGTAAACACCGGAAAAGCCCTTGCCTTTGGACGTCCCAACCACGTCGACCTGTTCGCCCTGCTCGAAGACGTCCGCTCGCAGCTCCTGGCCCACGGAGAAGACCGAAGGATCCGCCACCCGCAACTCGACCAGATGGCGGTGGCCGTCCAGCCCCGCCTTGCGGAGGTGTCCGGCCTCCGGCTTGTTCAGCTTGCGGTCCGGGATCTCGTCGAACGCCAGCTGGACCGCGGAGTAGCCGTCGCGCTCAGGGGTGCGCAGCTGCGCGACCCGGCACGGGCCGACCTGCACCACCGTGACGGGCAGCGCGCGGGCAGCCTCGTCGAAGACCTGGGTCATGCCCAGCTTCCGCCCGATGATTCCCTTGGTCACGGTAGGCATGGCGATCAGCGGGCACCCGCACCTGCGAGCTTGATCTCGATGTCCACGCCCGCCGGCAGATCCAGGCGCGTCAGGTCCTCGATCGTGCGGGGGGTCGGGTCTATCACGTCGATCAGCCGCTTGTGGGTGCGCATCTCGAAGTGCTCCCGCGAGTCCTTGTCCTTGTGCGGTGACCGGATGAGGCAGATGATCCCCCGCTCCGTCGGCAGAGGCACCGGGCCCGACACGCGCGCGCCGGAGCGCAGCACCGTGTCGACGATGCGCTTGGCCGAAAGGTCGACGACCTCGTGGTCGAAGGCCTTCAGCTTGATCCTGATTCGTTGCTGCGGGGGTGCCATCGCTGCCGTTGCCGCCTCTTCTCGCTCGCTCGCCGGACAGTAGTCACGGGGGCCGCGGGGCCCCGTGACTGGCTACTTGATGATCTTGGTAACTCGGCCCGCACCCACGGTGCGGCCGCCTTCACGGATGGCGAAGCGCTGGCCCTCCTCCATGGCGATGGGGGTGATCAGCTCCACGTCCATCTCGGTGTTGTCTCCGGGCATGACCATCTCCACTCCCTCCTGCAGGGTG